>PBNY01000092.1 GCA_002723385.1 Oceanospirillaceae bacterium
GAACCTTGATGCCCTTTCCCTGATGCGCTTTCATCCGACGCGGTTTACTGATCCCTTTGCAAATGCTGCATCAGACGACCAATCAAGGATTTGTGACGATGAGGTTTGACCACGGGTGGCTCAATCTTGCGATTGATCGGAGCCGCGTAACCAGCTGCCATACCGGCACTGTACACCTGAGCCACTTCTTCTTCCGATACCCCCAACAGCCTGGACGCCAGAACGATCGAACTTGGACGTGCAGTCAGCAAGGCAATGATGCGGTGGGTCGACGCCCTGGTCGGCAGACGGCTGAGGTTGGGCCAACGAGAAAACAACACCACATCGTTACGACGGCATTGATCGGACAGCTGCCCACCGGAACGAAGCCAACCCAGAGTCCAGAGCAGTTCATCGACGGGGCGCCCCCGCTCATGAACCGTTTGCATGATGCCTTCCGACGGCGACAGCAACTCTTGCTGGTTGATCTGCAGATCTTCTGGCTGCAACTGCTTCATTGGCAGCTCACAAACGAACTGGCGAACATCGCCACGCAGATAGATTCTGGTCCCGGACAACGTCAGGCTGGCACACTGCTGCTGATACACCACTTGGTCGATACGCTCACAAGCGGTCTCTACCAGATCCTCCAGAGCCATCTGACCCGATACGGGTTGCAGAAGAGTCATACTCATCACCTCAGTCCTTATTTTGGCCCAATTTGATGCATTGGTACGGACCAGTTTCTCGTTTAATCATCGATTGTTGAACAAAAACACAATTCGACAACCATGTACAAAAGCTATACAAGACAACACCAACTATAGGGTTATTATTTAAATTCACAACAAAAAATTGCCTTGAGTCAGTTTTTTATATGTATAGACGATTTTTAAGGCAAAAATGATCTTTTTAGAGACATATATATCATTAAGACAGTTTTATTAAATAATCACTCGTTCATTCATCATGCCCCGCCACAAAGGATCATATATAAATCATTAGATCAATCACCAGCGCATCGGGTATTCATCTGGATACCTTGTGATCAACCCTCTATTTTTGAAAATAAAGAAATAATACAGCGGGCTTAATACGCCAGAATTGGCTTAAGGGTGCGATTAAGAGGTCAGATACGCCGATTTTTTGAGGCTAAAAACCAGCGAATGACGCAATCGATGCGACAGAAGCAACAGCGGAAGGAGGTCAGCCACATCCCAATGGCTGACCATAATATCAATAAACAAACGTTAATTTATTAACCATGACGGTTGCCCGTTATGTGACAGACTACAGCCGAAATTCCGGGCCTAGCTCGCTGATGCCAAGCCCACTCTTCTTGATGACACGCAGCTGTACCGGAATGCGCTCTTTCATGGCATCAATGTGGCTGATCACGCCGATCATCTTGCCGCTGGCATTGAGGTTATCGAGGGCATCCAGAGCAATGTCCAACGTCTCGCGGTCGAGGGTTCCGAAGCCCTCATCCAGAAACAACGACTCGATTCGGGTCTTGTGGCTCACCAAATCCGATAACGCCAGCGCCAGCGCCAGACTGACCAGAAAACTTTCACCACCCGACAGAGTCTTGGTATCGCGCTCGATGTCACCTTGCCAGGTGTCCAGCACGCTCAACTCCAGCCCCGCGTTCTCTTTGCGCTTGAGTAAATAGCGACCATGAAGTCGCTCCAGTTGCTGATTGGCCAACAGCACCAGATGATCCAGCGTCAGCCCCTGGGCGAACTTGCGGAATTTGGCCCCGTCTTTGGAGCCGACAAGGGAATTCAGATACTGGATATCATCGTACTCACGCCGATACGCCTCAATCTGCTGAAACAGCGTTTGCTGTTGCTGACGCCGTTGCTGATCGGCCTTAAGTGCCTGATTGACTTCACCTGTCCGGGTTGCCAATTCTTGCTGATGGTTATTAAGCGCATGGATTTGGGTTTCAACGTCCTCCTGAGATGACTGTTGGTAAACATCAGCTTGCGGGTGCGCCAGAACCGAAACCAGCACCTGCTCTGCTTGCTCCAGCAGCGCTTGAGCTTGAGCGAGTTCGTTGGTTAATTGCTGTTTGAGCGTTTGCAGGTTTTGGCGTTCTTCATCCGGTAACAACGCCTGTTGGAAATCGTTTTCAGTCATAAATGGACTGGTTGCCAATGCCTCTTCCCAGCTAGATCGGCTGGTTTTGTGATTATCCTGAGCTTCCACCAGGGCTTGCTGCTGACTAGCAACCTCCGCCTCTGCTGCCCGATGATCAGCGATCAAACGATGATGCTGTTGTTGAGCCTGTGTGTGTTGCAACTCGGCTTGTTTTAAGGATTCCCGGCTTTGCTGTTGGGTCTTATCGACATTTTGAGAACCGAACAGCTCTTTCCGTTGAGATTGATCCTGCTCCAGCTGTGTTTGCACACTTAAAGCGGCTTGGTTTAACTCTTCCAGGCGCTTTGCCGTACCTGTTTTTTTCTGTTGAACCGTGTCTTGCTGATGGCGCAATAAGGTTTGCTCTTGCAGTAGCGTCGCTTGTTGCTGGCTTTGTGATTCCCAGGTTTTGGCGTCTTGTTCTCGTGCATCTAGCCAACCCGCCAGTCGTTCCAGCTGCTGGGTTAATAGCCGTTCTTCTTGCTGCTGAAAGGCGATAAAACCCAACTCCGAGATTTCGTTTTTAAAAGCCTGTAATTGTTTGATCAGTTCGGCTTGGGTGACCTCATATTGTTGCCGAACCTCAGCCAATTGATTTCGGCTGTTCGTCAGTTGTTGAGACAACAGCGCAATCTCTGACTTCAGAGCATTGGCGGACGCTTTATGTTGCTCCCACGTTTCCTTGGCCTGCGTCAGTGCCTTGTGTTGTTGTCTCAGAGTTTGAATGCCTTCAGCACAATGTTCTTTTTGCTTCCTTACAGTCGCTAGATAAGCATCCAGATATTCCGAATCCGAAATATCGCTATTCAATGCTTGTGAACCTAAGCGCGCAATCTCCGTGCCCCAAAGCGTTTCCAATTCGAGTTGATTATCTTTTATCTGAACCAATCTTTTGTGCAGCTCGGCCTGATGACGTTCGGCTGAAGTTCGGTTATCTCGAATATCTCTAAGCTGTCTCTCCAACTCGGCCAATTTCGTTTCAGCAGTGTGTTTATCGATCAAGGTGAAAGAAACATCGGGCACGCCGTCGACCAACTTGGGATGGTGAGTCGACCCGCACAGAGGACATTCCTCTCCGGTATTTAACTCCGCACGGAACTGAGCCAACTGTTCGTCTTGGCTGACCAAACGAGATAAAGCGTCCACCAGCTGCTGCTGAGTTTCGAATAGGTTTTGAGTATCTTGCTGTTGGGTGGTTAGTTGCGTGAGACGGTCAGACAGATTGTCTGTGGTCGCGTTTTTTTCCTGCTGCTCCAAGGCGAGCTGCAACCAATCCCGGTTCAGTCGTTTGAGTTCCTGACTGATTTCTTGACGCTGAGCCAGGGCTTCGTGCTGCTGTTCTAACGTCTCCAGCTCATCATATTGTTCCTGGGTGTGTTGCACACTCTGCTGGGCGGTTATTTTGATTTGCTCGGCATCAGCAAGCGTGTTCAGCGCCTTTTGATACAACGATTGTTTTTGCTCATGGTGCTCACTGTGCAGCTTCAGAGCTTTATCCAGCTCCGTAATATGGGTTTCCAACTGGTAAAGTCGTTGGTTTTCCTCATTCAAATGGGTCGATTGTGTTTGCCACGAGCGCAAGTACTGCTGCAAAGACTCGTCAGCCTTGTGCTCATTTAAATAACTCTCAACTTCGGTCAGCTGACTCGTTTTGATCGCCAAATCCGTGGTGATTTTATCCAACCCCTGCTGAAGGCTCTGGAGTTCGTTTTCCGCATTGGTGACGGCCAGACGCTTTTCGTTAAGAATGGTTTGAGAGCCTTCGATGCGAAGATCCAACGGCCTGATCTTGTCATTGATCAGCTGCTCTTGTGTCTCATGTAGCTCTCGAACACTCGATAGATTAAGTATTTGTTGTTGCAGTTTCTGCTCTGCTTCAGCCACCTTGGTTTTCAGAGCCTGTTCAGCAATCTGCTTCTGTTCCAGAGCATCCTGAACGCTGGTTAGCCGAGCCTGACTATCTCGCAGCAAACGGAATGGCAGACGCAATTTTTCGGCAGGTTCACTATTGGCCAGACGCATTAGCTCGGATTCAGCTTGCTTCTGGTTCGCCAGCGCTTGTTGAAGTCGGTTTTTACTGGTGACTTGCTCTTGAGCCGCCTTGTCGTGCTGTTGCCACCACTGAAGGTGCTCGGCAGTTGCTTGCAAACTGGCTTTCAGCCCACCTTGCTGCTGTTGAGACTGATTCAATTCGGCCTCAAGCGCCCTTCGTTCTTCTCCATTCAGTAGCTCTACGCCATCAGCCTGAGCCTGAAACGCCTTTAAACGAGCCTCAGCTTCCTTATGCTGTTCAAACACACGCATGGAGATACGTCCGTAGACTTCAGTGCCCGTCAGCTCTTCCAGCAACTCCGCTCGCTCAGATTCTTTCGCATTGAGAAAGGCCGCAAATTGCCCCTGGGATAGCAGCATCGACTTGGTGAAACGGCCAAAATCCAGCCCGGTGATTTTCTCGATCAACTCACTCTTGCCACGAAGCTGACTGGACAAAATCTCGTCCCTGACTCCAGCCCCATCATCGTCGCCCTGATCGTCTTGCCGCTCCTGCAACCCACCGGATACCCGCACCAGCTCTGCTGTTGGCGGTTGGAGGTTGCCTTCCGGGTTACCATGGGCCCGGCGCATACTCCAGAAGGCTCGATAGACCTGCCCTTTGACCTCAAACTGAACCTCCGCTGAGCACTCCGCCGTACCGCGAGTCATGATCTCGTTGGCCGACTGGGTGATTTGCCCCAATCGCGGCGTCTGGTGATACAGGGCCAAACAAATGGCATCCAGCAGGGTGCTTTTGCCCGCTCCCGTTGGGCCAGTAATGGCAAACAAACCGTTGTTCACAAACGGTGGTTGGGTGAAGTCCAGCTTCCACTCGCCTTTGAGGGAATTAAGGTTTTTGAACTGAAGCGTGAGGATTTTCACAGTGCTCTTTCTCCCTCTGCGGAGGAAATATTCGGATCTTCAACTTCCGCCACCACATTCCGAAATCGGGTTTGAATCCGCTCCAGCCTCGCCCGGTCTTCCTCGCCTTCCAGGCTCTCCAACTCCAGACGCTTGGCAAAAACATCCAGCGGAGCCAGCTCCGCCAGGGTCTCCTGCTCCCGCTGATTAAGCGTTTGACGGGAAGTATTTCGAGCACGACGAAGTTGCAACACCTCCACCGCAAGACCTTCGGTCAAGGCCTGTACCCGTTGCGGCAAATCGGCAAGAAACTCCTGACTTTCGACCTCAACGCATAACCACACGGGCTGTTCTGCGTCCACTTTTTCAAACGACTTGAGTTGCTGCTCAATGGTTGCCAGATCGCTTTTGATGACCGCCAGTTGCTGAAAGGTGGGAACGTCGATGGGAGTGATCACAGGGGCTGAAGCAAACAACGGCAAAGACTCAAACTCCACCAGCACCACCTGCTTGGCTGTATTCAACTCTTCAAAACTCAAGGGAATGGGTGAACCGCTGTAGCGAATATGCTCCGATTTCGCGACCTTCTGGGGCCGGTGAATATGACCCAGAGCGATGTAGTCTGCAGGCGGAAAACCATCAGCGGCAAAGCCATCCAGCGAGCCGATATAAATGTCCCGCACAGATTCCGACTGGCTCACACCCAACGCAGTCAGATGCCCGGTGGCAATAATCGGAACCTGTAAATGTTTGCTCTCACGCAGAGCCACCGCTGCCTGATAAATCCGGTGATAATGCTGCTCGATGGCCTCTCCCAGCGCCTGCTGCTTTTGCACCCCGGATTCACCGGCGCGACTGGCCACCACATCCCGAGGCCGAATAAAGGGAATCGCACACACGATCGCTCCGGTTTCACCAGTCTGATCCTTAAGCTCAATCAGCTGATCAGCTTCCGCGCCCTCTTCGTTGCTGACGTCCGCAATCACATGGGTATTCAGGCAAGCGAGTAACTGCTTCGACTCGTTCAGCATCGCCACCGAATCGTGATTCCCGCCCAGCACCACCAAGGTGCAGTCGACCTGGCTGATTTCAACGACAAAACGGTTATACATCTCCCGCGCGTAACTCGGCGGCGCGCCGGTATCAAACACATCCCCGGCGACAATCACGGCGTTGACCTGCTGCTCACGAATCACATCCAGCAGCCAATCCAGAAACGCCTGATGCTCGGCTTTGCGGCTTTTGTTAAAGAAGCTTTGGCCAAGGTGCCAATCGGACGTGTGGAGGATTTTCATGGGAGGCTGTCGGCTGCGGGAGGAAGACAGCAAGGGTAATGGTCAGGAAAGAGAGGGGCAATGCTGAAACATTCAGTACCGTCGCAGGATGCTCAAGTAGCGACCAACAACGTCGAATCAGTTACGCTTCTTTTCCCCAGGCCCCTGATCCAGAACCACCATGTCCAAACCCAACACCGTTAATTACCTCAGCGGATACAACCCGCAGTTACAGCAACAAGCCAGGGAATTACTGGAGGCCAATCGCGTTGGCCCGATGTTGCTGAAGAAGTACCCGAACGCTCATGCGCTGAATTCCGAGAAGGCGCTGTACCAGTATGCGCAGGATTTGAAAAACGAGTTTATGCGCAGCTCGGCCCCGATCAGCAAGGTGATTTACGACGACAAGATTCATGTCATCAATCATGCGCTGGGATTGCACACCTATATCTCACGGGTTCAGGGCAGCAAGTTGAAGGCGAAGAAGGAAATCCGTATTTCGTCGCTGTTCCGACGCGTGCCGGAACCACTGTTGCGGATGATTCTGGTGCATGAGCTGGCCCATGTACGAGAGAAGGAGCACAACAAGGCCTTTTACAAGTTGTGCTGTTATATGGAACCGGAGTATCACCAACTGGAGTTTGATCTGAGGCTGTACCTGAGCCATCGGGATCAGTACGGGGAGCTGTGGTAGTCCGTTGCAGACCGCCAAAAGAGACACTGGAGTATCCATTTTTAGCAAAATCCTTATAAAATAGACACATATGTATCTAATCTGGCTATTTTTATGCCTCAGTTTCTTCTGCTTGATGACACCGATATTCAACGGGCATTCGCCGATCATCTGCGGCAACGGCGTAAAGCAGCAGGCTGGTCGCGGGATGCGCTGGCAGAGCGAAGTGGCGTTCCGTCGTCTACGATCAAGAAGTTTGAACTGACGGGGCACATCTCGTTTCGACAGTTGTTGCTATTGTGGCAATCACTGGATGATCTGAAACGTCTGTATGACCTGACTCAAACACCGACCAACTCCAGCTCAACGGCCCTACCCACCTCCATTGATGAGGTATTGAACGATGAACTTTAAACCTGTTCGTCAGCTCGCTGTTTCACGAACACTAGCAGATGGCCAGTCTGTCCCGGTTGGAACACTGGCTCAAAACCGTCAGGGTGCCTTCTTTCAATACAATGCCGAGTACCTTTCCGTTCACGGTAACCTCTCTCCCTTTACATTGAATGCTTCTGTGGAGCTGCAACCCGCACCTCGTCAACCTCATCAGGGGTTACATGGCCTGTTTGCCGACAGCCTGCCGGACGGCTGGGGATTCCTGCTGCAAGATCGGGTATTTCGCCGACGCGGCATTCTGCCTAATCAGGTTACTCCTATGGACAGGCTGGCATTTGTCGGCCAGCGCGGTATCGGAGCACTGTCTTTTGCTCCTGAATCTGACTTGCGTTCGGAGGAAGACACGCACATTGATATGGCCAGACTGGGACTGGAAGCCCAGGCACTATTTGATCAACAAATCAGCGATCAAGCGGCAGAAGGCGGGCCATCGAATGAAATACTCACTGCTCTGATCACGGCGGGTAGTTCCGGAGGAGCCAGACCCAAAGCCCAACTCTATTGCAATGCCCATCAGCCCGATCAATATCGTACCCGACCGATGGATGGCGACGAGGCCTGGCTGGTTAAATTTACCTCCAGTAACTTGCCCCTCGGCCATGAAGAAGGACTGTGCGAGGCAGTCTATTTATCACTGGCGGAACAAGCAGGACTTCAACCACCAGAGCGGAAACTGCTGGAGGCTCCCTCTCAAAGTGGAGCCGAAGCCTGGTTATCTCTGAAACGTTTCGACTGGATCAATCAGGGCAACGCAGTTCCCGCCGGTCGAATGCATATGCACAGTGCTTGTGGTTTGCTGGATGCCGATTTCAGGATGCCAAGTCTGGACTATGTGGATTTGATCAAGGCCAGCCGCCAACTGTGTCGTTCCCCAGCCGTTGGTCAACTTCAGTTTCGCCGCGCGGTGTTTAACCTTCTGGCTGCCAATCAGGATGATCACAGCAAGAACTGGGCATTTCTGCAAAATGACGCTGGTTTGTGGCAGCCAGCACCCTTCTATGACGTTACCTTCAGCCCACATCCATTTAATGAGCACGCAACCGCCTTTGGTGGTTACGGTAACAAACCGCCTTTAAAGGTCATGCAAAAAATGGCCGCAACGGCTGGATTTGGCCAGTGGAGGCAAGCTCAACAATGCATTCAGGAAATACAGGACGTGTTAAATGGATTTATGCATGCTGCACACAGTACTGGCGTGAGCGAGACAACAGCAAAGGCCATCCAGAAAACGCTGGATCAGCGCTATCTGGAAAATAAACACCTGTTTGTGAAGTAAGTGGTCACAGGGCCTACTCCACCAACGAAGCCAGCCACTGGGTTTGTTCTGCAGCACTGACTTCCCGACAGCCCGACGCATCGGTTCCGCACCACAGTGGTGAGAAGTCGCCCTTGCCCTGTTTTTCGGCGGCGGCGCGCAATGGCACCAGAGCAGCGGTCGCCAGCGGAAACTCAGGTGGTGCCTCGCTGATTGGCCCCAGTTCATCCATCAGACGATTGACCAGCCCACGAGCCGGACGGCCGGAGAGCAAGTTCGTCAGTCGGGTCGTTGAGGGTTGAGTCGCTGTTGACTGTTGGGTCGCTGTTGAATGTTGAAAACCAGCAGCCTCGGCTTTCAGCAGTTCCCGATGAATCGGCGTGGTGGTGGCTTCGTCACACAATAGATACGCCGTGCCGACCTGAGCCGCTGCCGCGCCTTTGTCCAGCACAGCCTTTACGTGCTCGGGTGACGCGATGCCGCCTGCGGCAATGACTGGAATATTCACAGCATCCAGAACAGCTTGCAGTAATGCCTCGGTGCCAGGCTGGGCATCCAGATCATCCGTCAGGAACATGCCGCGATGCCCACCGGCTTCAATGCCCTGAACAATCACGGCATCAGCGCCGTGAGCTTCCAGCCACAGCGCTTCTTCCAGTGTGGTCGCCGATGACCAGACTTTTCCGCCCCAGGTTTTGATTTCATCCAGCCAGTCTGCTTTCGGCAAACCGAAGTGAAAGCTCACTATCGGCGGCTGGTACGGGCGAATCACCTCAAGCGAGGCTTCCGAGAACGGCAAACGCCCTGCTCCGGCGGGTACATCATCGGAATTGATGCCATGTTCCTGATAGAAGGGAGCCAGTGCCTGTCGCCATTTGGCTTCGCGCTCAGTATCAGGGTCAGGCTGCTGATGACAGAAGAAATTGAGGTTGTAGGTCTTGATACCAGCAGCGCGGATGACCTCCAGCTCGCTGGCCAGAGCGTCGGGCGTCAACATGGCACACGGCAAAGACCCGATTCCACCTGCGTTAGCTACCGCAATGGTCAAGGCACTGTTTTGCACCCCGGCCATGGGTGCCTGAACAATCGGCAGTTTGGTTGAAAAAGAGGATTCAGAGGCCAGCAACATAGTGTTTCCCTTGAACTGCATGTGAAATAAGCGGTGCGGAGCACACTCCGCCCCCCTGGCAGGCTGTCGACGGTTTTTGCCTTGTATCGACTGCCGAGAAACAAAAAAACAACGGCCTGCCAAAAAGTCAGACAGGAGCATCTCTCTGTCGGGCGAAGTTGTCACATCACTGTGCTGAATATCAGCTATGCACAGAGCGCTTTCTCAATAGCTAGCGTGCCCGGTAAACAACGCCGGGAAAGCATTGCACAGATTCAAACCACTCCCGCGCCTGCAGTGGCAGAATCGACAGCAAGTTCTCAGACGCCCCCACCATCAAATAGCCGTTCGGTTTCAGAGAAGCATGCAGACGACGCAGCACGTCGTACTGAAGATCAGCAGAGAAGTAGATCAGAACATTGCGGCAAAAAATCACATCGAATTTACCGAATTCATCGAATGGACGCTGCAGGTTATGACGCTCGAATGTCACCAGTTTGCGAACGTCCTCGTTCACCCGCCAGCGGTCATGGGTCGATACCTGATTGGAACCCAGCCCTGCGGGCATGATTTGGAAATACCGATGCAGCAAATCAGCCGACAAGCCACGTCTGATCGACAGCTGCGAGTAGGTTCCCTGCCGGGCCGTTGACAACGCGGCCTCCGACAAGTCAGTCGCCAATACCGACAACAACCCCGTTGAACGCGGCGGCAAGGAACCAGGAAAACGCCGTTGATATTCCATCAACTCAATCGCCAGAGAGTAAGGCTCCTGACCGGTCGAGCAAGCCGCCGACCACACATGCACCGACTGCCGTCGGGCCAGCAAATCGGGCAAGATCAACTCTCTCAGGATGCGATACGGATGCTCATCCCGAAACCACTCCGTCTCACCGGTTGTCATGGCCTCCACCACGGCCAACAACAGATTCTGGTTTTGCTCCATGGCATTGAGTAGCTGGTCATAAGTCACCAGTCGCTGATCAACCATTAGCGACTGTAACCGCGACACCACCAGATACTCATTCCCCGCTCCCAGCCGAATACCGCTGGACCGCTGCAGGAAATCGCAAAAGCGTTGATATTCATGAGGCAAAATCGACAGACTACTCAAGGACAAACCCCACGATATCGGCCAGAAAGGACACTGCTTATGACTTCAGTCTAGCTCGCAAGTGCCACCGGCGTGACATTGCGTTCCTGCCGTTTGTGCCAGTAACGACCAAAACACGGAATTAATGGGCCAAGGCTGACAGACTCACTATCAGGCGCTAGAATACGCGGCCTTCCTCCCTATAGCTCAACAGGATAGAGCAGTCGCCTCCTAAGCGATCGATCGGGGTTCGAGTCCCTGTGGGGAGGCCATCGCGTTATTCTCTGCGTTCTGCAACGACCTCAAAAACCGCTACAAAGCCCATGACTACAGAAATTTACGTTCTGTAGTCTCCTGTCATGTCTATGGATTACGTGCTTTCAATGCCATCCGATTCCAGTTCTTTCAGAGATATGCCATGGCTATTGCGCCACTTGGTCAGGCCATTGGTGTTACGGCCAAGAACGACAACCGCTGCTCGGGATGGACTGCCAAACAGGTAATCTTGCTTGAATACATGCCCATGGCTGCCAGCTTCAACCACACCGGTTTGAATCAGTTCATTACGCAGCTTGATAATGCTTGCGCCACAGGAAGGCACTGATTCCAACGCCATTTCAGAGCCCGCAAATACCACAAAGCCTTCAGCTGTTCGCTGGCCTTGTGCCGACACACTTCGGCCCTTCAAATACAGGCGCTCCTCATCACTACCGAAACTGACGTCAACTGGCTTCACAAGTGGCTCAAATGGTTTGAACCCCAATGAACTGAGTAATACCTTCACGTAGGCCATAAATTCTTCAAGTTCGGCGGTATCAGACTCAGAAATCGCACTGCGCGTCGGCGTGACATCGTTATCCAGCTCATACCGTCCGGCTTTTACCGCCATTTCATACAAGCGTGATTCAAGATACTTGATATGAGCCTTGTTGAGATTTTCGTCCTTGCTGAAGAACACCACCGCCTCATTCCAGAATTCTTTCTTGCTGACGTGTTGCTTGAGCCGGTCAAAGGCGTTCTCGGCTTCACCAATGTACACCCGAGGCTTTCCGGTGCTGGTATCCGCCTTGCCAAACAAAAGATAAACGCCGGTGGTTTTCAGATCGTCGCGATTGGCGCAGTCCTTCACCTTGCCACGGGGAATGCGAAAGGCCTTGCCCGTCCAGTTGGACAGCTCGCAAATCACCCGACCTTCAGGATCTGCGTCGAGCAGAAACAGCTTGATGGTTTTGCCAAAACTATTGGAATACATGGTCCCTCACGATTGAGCTACTCAAGTGTGTCAGAGCTTCCAGACGGTTACGGCCAACTTGGCCAAATTTTTCTGCCGTGAATCGATTCTTGATTCATCCCAACGGTCATTATGTTCTGCAACGGCTTTGGTAATCTGGAATTGACTTGTTGCCAATACATCCCTCTTTTTTTCATAACCTACATTACCAATATTCTTATTATCCCTGGTTCCCATCGGCGTCATATTCCCCAGACGATAGATACAGCGATCTTGCTGGCTTTCATTCATATGATTCCATTCGTCGGATGGATTTTCAGGAAGAATATGCTCCAGGTTGTAGCTACTGCTTTCGAAATCAAAGTCTTGTCCCGATCGCTGTTTCTCCAATGCAAACAGAATATAGCGCACGACTTTCTTGTTGCGGGTATTGGTGGTTTTCATTTCTTTCGCGGCAAACGAGGCAAAAAATTCCGCATCGTTTGGATAAATATCATCCATCGCCCTCAGCACAGCAGCGACGTCGGTAAACACTCCACCTGTAACCGCACGCGCTACCTCGTTATAAACCCGCTCCTGTTCGTTGGCCTGCTTATTACAGATAACGTTGTAGCGAAGTGAAATAACCGAGATTGCCCTCAGAATTCGTTCAAAATCACTTCGGTTTGTTTCTGCAAATTGGCGATAACAAGCCATCAGCATGGCCAGTGGCTGACGGGTGTTAAACATCATCAATAACTGTAAAGACTGTCTTTCATCCGCCTGCCAACTGGAGTGCATTGGATCACGCAACATGGCGTAAACCTCAGCCGAGTGATCCAGTTGTCTCACAAGTTCGAAGGCTTCGGCCTTGCTGGTAATTTGGCGACGAATGGTTTTGAACAAGTCAGCTTTACGAACCAGCTTGTGGCTGCTGTTCCAGAACACTCGCAGGAATTCAGGGAAACTCTCGCTGCCCAGCAAATCGACAATACGCTCCCAGCGCGCTTCCAGATGCTTGAGAGAGATTTCGTGCTCATCATCCTTGGCAACTAACGAAAAGAGATAATTTTTCAACAAATCAGTAGATGACAGGCGCACACCACGAGCATTTAATGTTTCAAAAACTTTAAAGGCGTTTAGCTCATCAGTCACAGTAATAACAGTGAAAAATAACTTATCGACAAGAGAGTCCAACATTCTGGCAAACGCTTGACCACTATTTTCCTGTGATCCAAAACGCTGTTTGCAACTGGTTTTAAACCAATAAAACGCTTTGCGTAACTGATGCTCAGAAGCGTGCAACCCGCGCTGTGGCATTTTATCGAGAGGCACCAAATAGGTTTGATAAAAGCGGTTGTTGTGTCGATTAAGTTCCAGTTTGGTGCGAGGAACCAGAGTCACAGGGTCCATATAACCGATATAACTATTCTGAAACTGCTCCTTCCGACGGAGATTATTCTGAGCATCCAGACCAGCATCGACCAGATCCTGTAAATAAGCCAACCCGGCCAGAATCATCACACTGATGGTTGTTATACGCTGCTGGCCATCGATAATTTCAAAATGTTTGCTATCAGAAGATTGCAGTACCAGATATCCCATGTAGTGGGCAGGCTCGGGATCGGCCTCAAACAAGGCTAACACGTCTTGCCAGAGGTCTTCCCACTCATCATCGGTCCAGGAATAATCACGCTGGAAAGGCGGAACACGATACGACAATCCATTGCCAAGCAGCTGCCTGAAAGTACCGTTCGTCGTATTGAAATTCATCGTCATTCACTCAGCTCCGCAAACCTGTTCTGAAAACGGAAAGTTCCCCTCTCCCTTTCATTTGAAATAATTGTCGCAAGCTTGAGAGTACTCTACCAGCTCATTACTGCTTCCAATGCGGCCCTTGATGATCATGAGAACCCTGCGCTCACAGGAATAATTGGCCAAGGCGCCAATATCCGACAGGAGTCCCTGGCTTGTTCACTGTCTTCTGCGGTTGGCAGGAATACAACTTCTGCGCCCATAGGATTCCCCCTGTTTTTATGATTCTGTAGCACGCAATTCACGTGCTTCAGAACAGGCTAAACGAAACAACAAGTATTCTATTCAATCGGTCAGCTGCTGGTTGCTTGAAGGCGTAACAGAAAATGACTGATACCAGGTTGTTGAAGGCTCAACATACACTTTTGGTAAGCCGTAACCACGATTAGCAAACTGGTCGGCAGCATCGAACCTGGAGGCGGCCATTTGCCAGGCCACATCGGCATGGATCATCTGCTGATCCAGACCAGATTGAGCACACAAAGCAGCATACGGGAAAGAGGGGTGAACAAGGCGATTTCTCCAGCGTCATGAATGTCGGGCGCACCTTGCCATAGTAGACAATGGATTGAAAACCGGCCTTGAAAAGCTGTGATGCGCAGCACCCAATCGAACCACACTTATTTCTCCGACATAGAATAATGTGTGGTATCGAACACCAGAAACCCTATGGTATGGATCTCAACACTCACTTGAAGCGATTATTCAACGGACGGAAAAGCATGCTCTCGATGAACTGGCTGACAAAGCTGTGGACGCACTTGGAACGACAGGACGGCATGCTCCACAGGATCGGTTGGCTCTATGCCAGTGGTTTATACCTGCTCCACGATCACATGATCACCGGCGTTAGCGAATTTTTCATGTCACTGTTTATGGCAGGATTCTGGGCTGGGTTTCTGATGCTTCTGATAGTCATCATTCCACCTCTGATGTTTCCGCTGGTGATTCTTTGCGTCGCGTCCATGACCCTGCAACTGCTGATCCAGACTATCTGGCGATGGATAACACCCAAAAGCAATAACAGCCAGAGCGCTCAACCAGCTCCCCCTGTCAGCATCAGGGCTTCAATACGCTTGATCACGGCGTCCAACCGGTTTTCTTTCAGGCAGGTTATCCAGGCTCCGTCGGAGAATCGTTCCGCTCGACCATAGGCCGTTAACAGGTGCTGGATGTCTTCTATTGAAGCCGTCGCGATATTGGCTTCTATCGCCATCATCCGATCAGGCTGGTAGTCAGGCCGTCCTCTCGGTGGCCTGGACAGGCTCTGCATAAAGTCGCTCACCAACTCAGGATACACTGGCCAACCCGATTCATCTCTGATGTCGTCGCCCAACGCGTCGAAAACCTGTTTCACGGTGGCGTATTCTGCCTTCAGTGTTTCAAGAAGGGCATAATCGTCATAGTGATCAGGATTATGCTGACGCCACTCACGCCATTGGCGTTTGATTTCAGCATCAATGGCTCGCTGATGTTCCGACGGGCCACTGGCATGGCAAATAGGCACAGGGTCAAACTCGGGAAGTTCAGAATCCGGGTCGATACCCGCCTCCCGTAACGCTTCTTCCAGGTCTGGTGATAAAGACCCAGTTTGGGGATGTCGATCTGACATTGGGAAACCTCTCGTTTTCGACCGTTCAGGTGTTCTTGCTGGACCGTTTGGCTGTACCGACATTAACCGTCAGTCCGTCTGGATCAGCACCTCAAACTCGGCCCGCAGCTGTTGCACGAAATCGTTCAGCTCTGCCCGCCGCACGACCATTTGTATTCCCGGCCCACTACCGCCATAAGAATCCGCTCCGCGAAACTGGTAGAGATCAACTACCACTGTCAGAGTAAACCAGTCATTGGGTGCGTGAGACGGTTTTGCGTCCGGGGATCGGGTTGCAGTTGCTTCAGTATCCGAGGGCTTTCCCGGCTGCTCGCCAGACTCTCCCCAATGAGCCATCCGAAAATCCGGGTACAAACTGATTGAGACGTCCGGCTCAACTGGCTCCCAAGACACCAGCTGGTCCGATGCCAGAGCGTACTCCAGAACCGCTAACAGATGATCATCAATATCGGCACGAACCAGAAACTCACCGGGCCCGCGCTCATTCCAATAGTCATTCGAGCGTTTCAGCACCGCATCGTTAAACACCGGGATTCCCTGCCACAAAAAGGAAAAGCGAATATCCAACCAGCCGACGGCATCCGGGTCGTAATAACGGACAAAAGTAAACTCAAATGTCAGATCACCGTCTCGAAGTGTGGCCATCCGTACTCCTTTTAATCCTCATCCCGCCGTCCTGACAAACACCAACAAACCGCCCACGACAGAGCTGACAAGCATGCCGAGCACCATAAAGGGCCAAAGCCCGACAAACAGCACACCAATCACGATCAACCAATCGGTAAACGACATTCCTTGTTCCATTTCTGTCCCTCCTTGCTCATGTGGACAGCGCTGAATGGGTTGCAGATGCTGGCAACAAACGATTCTCTGTGATGCAAATACCTGCGAGCCGGTGATGTCATCACACCAGCCATCACCCCACCAGCCAATAGCGCCCGCCTTCGCGGTTGGCGTACCCCAGCGACTCAAGTGATTCCAGCACTTCCTGTACTTTTGGTCCGGTGCTTTTCGGGCTTTTGTACAGGACGGTGATCGCTTCTACGCTATCCAGTCCGTCTTGCAGTGCGGTTTTGACGGCGGCGACCTGTTCCGGCATGGACTTGGGCCAGGTGAGCTTTTTCGCTTTGCTTGCAGTCGGAGTCACGGTTACATCTGCTTCAACCTGTGCGGCTGACTCATTGGCGGACGCTCCATCTTTGCCATAATCCGGGTTCTGGTATTCGGGGCGTAACCAGCGAATCTGGCCTTTGGCTTCTTCAGCAGCGCGTTGATGGTTGAGCGCCACCAGTCGCTTGAGCAGTTCTTCTTCCGCGTCGGCCTGAGCTTCGGATTTTTCAGGGTACGGCGTGGTTGCACCGGGCAGCCCCACCAGTTTTTCAGCCAGATCATCCCAGCCATAGGCTTCAAATACAGCGCGATCCAGTTCGTCGTGGAGTTCCCGCAGAATACCCACCAGGCCGTCGTCGTAGATGGTTTTTTCCTTGGCGGTCAGCGGCTCTGCTTTGCGCAGTTTCTCTAACACATTATAGATACCGGTCAGGGTCAGCTTGTCGTGGGCGGCTTGTCGGGTTTTGCGGTGCTGGTCGATTTGCTCGGCCAGCTCTCCGATACGGGTGGCGAGTTTTTCTTTTTCGGGGCCGAAAAGATCCGGGAAGGGGAAGGTTTCGAAGCAGCGCGAGTTATTGTATCGAGGGTCGTTACCTACGCCTAAACTTCCACCAGCAGCTAAAGCGAAGGCAATGTGACATCTAGAAGATAGCACTCCAAGCAGTTCTGAACTTTCAACAGCAAGGACTATAAGTCCCTGGTCAGGGAGAATTTTGCTATCCAGAGGCACCCAAAATCGATGCTTTGCAGTCATGGGACTCACACAAATTTGATCAAGCCCATGAGTGGCATTTCTCATTTCAGGTCTTGCTTCAGCAAAAACCCACCATTTTTTTCGATAACTATCCCTCTTGGATTGGTCTCGTTCCGGCTTAACACCATTTAAGATTCGCTGAAAACTGTTGGGGAATTTATCTCTAGCTTCTTTTTCAGAAAGCCCAAAAAGGTCTATCACATAGCTAAATCGAGGTGTCGAAGTGATGTCCCTACCGTTTCTCAAGGGCTTCAATGCGCCGGGTTCTTTAAGTAAAAGCTCATCTTCAGGCTGAACCCAAAACCCTGACCCCATCAGAGTAACTCCTCGAAAGCCAATACATTCATTAGCATTTAAAGCTTTAGTTGAAGCCACATCCGCCCCAATCTTTAAATCCGCAAACAACTTGCCCTGACGGCTTTGGAAATCGACCTTGATTTCATCGGTTTGGGTCTCGGTTTCTTTCAAACTGGTCAGCAATCGGCCCTGTTGTTCTCCGGCCACGCCCACCGTCATGGCAATACGTACCGCTGCGCCATCGCTGGCGTCGACCCAGGGGTGATCCGGGATGGCGAAGGCCAACGACAGTGGCTTTTTCGGGTCGTTAAGATGTGGCTCCAGCACCCGGCGATTAAAGGTCTGGCGCAGGCTGTTGGTGGTGATAAAGCCGAATTGCTGCGGCGCTCCGGCTTTGCCTTGCCCCAGCCGGACTTTTTCAGCGGCGATATGCCACCAGAACATCACAAAATCGGCGGATTCCGGCACTGTGCCTTTAAAGACTTTGCGCACTGCGTCTACGTAGCCGTCACCTAACGCCCGTCGCATGGTGGAAGCGCCAATAAACGGAGGATTGCCAACGATATAGTCGGCTTCGGGCCAGTGGGTCTGGCGCGGGTTCTGGTATTGGTAGACCGGGATACGGGCGTTTTCATCCGGGATCAGTTCGCCGGTAACCGGGCTGGTTTTCATGGTCAGGCCGTCCCAGATGGTGACGGGCTGGCCGTTGGCGTCGAGCTGTTCGCTGCGGCTGTCGTACTCGATCAGGGCATCGCGGTTTTCGATGTTGTGGAAATCACGCAGTACCGGTTCCGGCGGATTGCTGTTGCCATAGGTGCGGAAGTGCCATTGCAGGTAACCAATCCAAAGCACCATTTCGGCAACCTTGGCGGCGCGCGGGTTGATTTCGATACCAAGGAACTGATGCGGGTCGACGGTGACGCCTTCCATCTCTAGCAGACCCTGGCTTTCCCCCAGTTCGTGGAGCAGGTTAAGTACGTCGCCTTCCAGGCGCTTCATATGCTCCAGCGTCACGTACAAAAAGTTGCCACTGCCACAGGCCGGGTCGAGTACACGAAGGTTGCAGAGCTGCTGATGAAAGGCACGGATTTCGGCCACGGCGTCTTTGTGTTTGCCCTTGTTTTCCAGCGCCACGGCGGCGGCCTGAACGTTTTCCCATTGTTCGCGCAAGGGTTCGATGATGGTCGGCATCACCAGCCGTTCGACATAGCTACGCGGGGTGTAATGAGCGCCGAGCTTGTGGCGTTCACGGGGATCTAACGCTCGCTCAAGCAAAGTACCGAAGATGGCGGGTTCGACGTAACGCCAGTCGGATTTGGCCGCTTCAATCAATAGCTGGCGCTGCTCCCGATCCAGTTCGATAGCTTCCGCCTCAGCAAACAGACCGCCGTTAAATTTCAAAATGTCGTCTTCAATGATTGGAGAGAAGCCACCTGTATTCATCGTTGCCCAAAGGCTTTTGAGCATCGGAGCAAAGGCTTTGTGATCTTCCAGACGAATTAGCAATTCAGTAAAGCTACGGTGAGGTAACAAACCCACATCTTCGGCAAACATGGTGAACAGGCAGCGCATCAAAAAGCCGGAGGTTTGCTCAGGCGAGTGGTTATCGGCCTCCAGCGACTTGGCCAATTCAGCCAGCTTGTCGGCAATTTCGCGGGTGACCCGTGCTGACACCCTGCTTGGGTCCAGATCCATCGGGGTGTTCCAGACGGCGATCAGACGCTGCTGAACCTCAGGCTTACGCAAATCTTCCAGCTTGATGCGAAAGCTGTTGGCGTCCGGATACGCGGTGTAGTTACCACCGCTGCGGCTGAATTCGGAATACAGCTCCAGATGACGGCCCACATCGGTGACGATGATAAACGGCGGACGGCCCTCTTCGGCAGGCAAGGCCCGCACGTAACCTTCGGCCTGGTTAAACGCCTTGCGCATGGCTTTGTCCCAGCGACCTGTTTCCAGCTTCAGACCGGATTGCTTGGCCTCGCAGACAAAACTGCCGCGCTTGTACAAGTCAATGAATCGCTTGGTGTCACCGCCTTCAGCAAAGGATTCCGTCACTCGGCGTTCGAACACATAGGCGTTATCGCGGGTATCGTCCTGAGCGGGATCGGGCTGATCCAGCGTGAGCAGGGTACAGAGTTCGGTCAGAAACAATTGATAGTTAGCGCGCTCGGTGCCGCCACCGTCTTGCCAACGCTGGATAAACTCATTGACCTTGCCAGAATCAATGTCAGGTTCGGGGAGATTGCTAAGTAACAGGTTGGCATCAAATGGCGAGGCAGCATTGGCCATAGCTGGCATGTCCTTATGAGTAAGATCTGATATTTGAAGTAGTGAGAGTATCACAGCCCCAGATATTGGACGGCAGCAAACCCACTATCGACAAACGCCTGACAAGCCTCTTCCAAAATTCCGGTTTAATTTCGCTCAATGTATCCCTGTGGAAGCGAACCCATTCGTGAACGATTCCGTTATTGCCATCTCAAATCGGGAATAAACTCTCTCCCTGCATTGCCCCAGATTAGCGTGCACGGTAGAGCAACCACGTGCGATCAATGCGCCAGTCTGTTCGCGGATCTGTCAAAAAAGCCATGCCCCTTGCTATAGGTTAAGCGGCGTTCTGATCGTCCACAAAATCACTTCTCAGATCAGACGATTTGGTTATTATCTGACCTTCAGTCAATGGCCAGCAACAGGAGCAGAACCATGCTGATCAGTAATATGGAAGTCGTGCCGGGCAAGAAAATCGTCAAACACCTCGGTCTGGTTCAGGGCAGTACAGTACGGGCCAAGCACGCAGGCCGTGACTTTATGGCCGGGCTGAAGAACATCTTCGGTGGCGAGCTGACCGGTTACACCGAGCTGCTGACCGAGTCGCGCGATGAAGCCATGGAGCGTCTCTCTGAACAGGCCAGAGCCATCGGCGCCAATGCCATCGTTAACGTGCGTTTTTCTACCTCGTCCATTGCTGCGGGTGCTTCCGAAATTTTCGTCTACGGGACTGCGGTCGTTGTTGAGGATCGCTAGCCATGGAAAGCTTGATCAATCTCATCATCTTTCTGCTACTGCTGACACTGGGCTATGTGTTCGGGCGGATGGCGGAGTCACGTCACTACAAGAGCATTCGTCAGCGTGAAGACGAACTGCGCTCCTTACTGGTCATGCCCAAAAAAGTACCACCGCCCCAGTATGCGCTGTACGAAAGCGAGCTGGTGATGGGCAATGTGGTGATTTCAGTCGATTACTTCAAAACCTTTGTCGCCGGTCTGCGCAGCATTTTCGGTGGTCGGGTTGGCGCCTATGAAAGTCTGCTGGATCGCGCCCGTCGTGAAGCGGTGCTGCGTATGCAGGAACAGGCTCAGGCGATCGGTGCCGAGGCGGTCTACAACCTCAAGTTTGAAACCGCTCGTATCGGCCAAAGTGCCGGTCAGGGGCTGGGATCGGTTGAGGTACTCGCTTACGGTACGGCGTTATTGCCACCGTCTGTTTATAGTGAAATGGCCCCTCAGGCATGAACGAGCACCTGCCAGCCGGAAACCCCAAACCACCGGAGCACATCAATAACCGCTACGAAAACCCGCTCAAGGACGTGGCATTATTGATTGCCGGATCACTGGGCATCATTGTGCTGGCAACCGTGTTACTGGCCTGGAGCGCAGCCTGGATTGGGCCGCTGATTCCGTATGAATGGGAAGTGAGTTTGCTCCAGTCCGATCCTGACTCCACGGAAGGCTTATCCAGTCATACGACTGATGCGGCCAGCAGCCTGAATGATTCGCCAACCGCCATCGAGTCTGAACTGGGCCGTTTGCTGACCCGCCTGACCGGTTCAGATGCGTTGCCGATTCAGGTGCATTATCTGGCCGACAACGACATGCCCAATGCCTTCGCCACGCTTGGCGGCCATATTTTTGTCACTCGAGGTTTGCTTGACAGCGTGGAATCCGAAAACGGGCTGGCCATGGTATTGGCGCATGAATACGCCCACGTGGAACTGCGCCATCCGATCACCCTGATGCTGGAACAGCTCTCCATTGGCTTCGCACTGTCGATGATCGGTAGCGACAATCTTGCCCAGATGGTGACCCAGAATACTGCCATGTTGACGGCGCTGTCGTTCAGTCGCGAAATGGAGCGCGATGCCGATGAGCTGGCACTGGAACGTCTGGATGCCTATTACGGCCATACCAGCGGCGCGGATGAATTTTTCCGCTCCGTTGGTGAGCGCTATCAACATCTGGGTGCCGACAGCCCATGGCAACAGATGTTTCAGACCCATCCGCTCACCAGTGAACGCATCAACACGATTCAGTCAGCAACCCGAATCGGAACGCTGACACCGTTGCCGGACGTATTGATCACCCAACCGGATACTTCGGCAGCTGAGTAAGCCCTGCTCAGACGGATTTAAAACCGCTTCAGCCAGCTTCTCTGGAAAACCGGTTACGGAACTCTCTTGGGGTCTGTCCGGTGATTTTGGCGAAGGTCTTGCGGAACGAGCTGGTGTCTTCATAGCCCACTTCCAATGCCACCCGCTCAAATGGCAGCAGACTGCTTTCGATCAGTTCGCAGGCCTTCTGAACCCGCAATCGCTGTATGTACTGGGTCGGCTTCAGTCCCGTGGCATTCACAAAGCGGCGCAAGAAGGTACGCTCGGTCAGGTTCACCGTTCCCGCCAGTTCTCTCACTCTCACAGGCTGGCTGAATTCGCGTTGCAGTCGATGTTGCACCCGGACAATGGCGTCATCGCCGTGATCCAGCCGGGCACTGAAACTCTGGTAGTAACGTTGCTCGCGAGAACCGGTATCCACCAGCAAATAACGCCCTAACTGGCGCATCAACCGGGCATTGGTGAATTGCGCCACCAGCTCCAGTCCCAGATCAATCCAGCTCATCAAACCACCGGAAGTGATGATGACACCGTCATTGATCAGCATACGATTGCTGTCGACTCTCACCTTGGGATAACGCCGGGCCAGATCATCCGCCAGTTGCCAGTGGCTGGTCGCGGTGCGTCCATCCAGCAAACCGGTTTCCGCCAGAACAAACGCGCCGGCACAGACAGAACAGATGATGGCACCGGCCCGATGCTGCAGACGAATCCAGTCAGTCAATGCGGGTTCGGGCGAGAGGTAGTAAGCATCATTGAGGCAAGGCGGAAGGATGATCACCTGCAGTGGATCCGTATCAGAAAATCCCTGTGGGCGCCGTTCGGAGCAGTGCTCAGAGCGCCGTTCGGGAAGATTCTGGCTGTCGCAAGTATAGACTTTGAAGACGTCAGAATGCCCATTCTGCCGGTGCAGGGTGTTGGCCAGATAGAACTGTTCCGCCAGCCCCTGAACCGCCGACAGCAGAGCACCCGGATAGTGAACAACGCCAATACGAACGATGGAGTTTGTCACTTTAAGCCTCCTTTATGCCAGTTTTACCCGCAGTATAGGAAGCCGCGACTGCCAATAATAGAAACTCCAGGTATCGGAAAGGCTGCACTTGTGACCCCAGGCCCAACCGACAAACGATTCCGACTATTGGAGAATGTTCGACATGACTGATTCTGCAACCCTGCGCGATCTGGTAGGACTGGGCAACGATGCCAGTTCCATCAGCAGCTCTGCCCTGATCATCATCGACGCCCAGCAAACCTATCGCGAAGGCGTGATGCAACTGGATGGTGTTGAACCAGCACTGAATGAATGCCAGACACTGCTGGAACGTTTCCGTGCCGCCGACCGCCCGGTGTTCCATATTCAACACGATGCAGGCCCAGGTAGCCCGTACGATGTCAGCGCACCCATTGGTCAGATTGCAGAACCGGTTGCTCCAAAAGCCGGTGAGGCCGTGGTGGTGAAGAACTTCCCCAATTCCTTTACCAATACTGATCTCGACGCCCAGCTCAAGGAAGCCGGTGTCGAGAACCTGATTCTTGTCGGGTTTATGTCCCATATGTGTGTGAATTCAACTGCTCGCGGCGCATTCAGCCTGGGTTACAACCCTACTGTAGTGGCTTCGGCGACGGCGACACGTCCTTTGCCTTCCAAAGTCAGCGGCAACATCGTGCCATCGGATGTACTGAATGAAGCGGCTCTGGCGGCCTTGTCTGATCTGCCATCCGCCGTGGTACCAACATCCGCAGACGTTCCGGACTGATCACAGCCACAACACAAAACGCCCCGGTTAATCCAATAACCGGGGCGTTTCTGAACGTCTGAGACTGGTCGACGATACTGTATTGATACTACTGAGCGATAAAGGCGGCCATCCGCTCTATCGCTTCCACCAGATCTCCGCAATGGTTCTTCAGGAACTCGAAATCAACCGCTTCGGTTTTCGCAGCGTTGAGTGTCTCATCGCCATCAAAGGCGACCAGGGCAATCCGCAGCGACATTTCCTGTTCTGAGCGACCAAAGGCCGAACCGGGCAACGAGGCGACTCCGGTTTCCTCCAGCATGGCTTCGCACAACTGCGTGCTGGTGGTGATGCCTCTGGCAGCCAACGTTTCCTTCTGCGAGTCAAAACACGGGAACAGATAAAATCCGCCCCTGGCTTCGGAAATATGCCCGCCAGCATCGCGCAGGCGCTGGGTCGCAAAAGACATCAGCTCTGACAGAATCTTGCGTGAGTTGGACAGATACTCTTCCATATCATCGCGAGGCTGCAACGCTGAAATCGCTGCGTACTGTACCGGCGCGCAGATGGAGGTGTAGGTTTCACTGGCCACTGCCGCCATGGCATCCGACAGCCAGCTCAGACTTTGTGGGAACACAAACCAGCCCAGTCTCCAGCCCCCGGCACCGCACCATTTGCTCAGACCGTTACTGATGATGGCACCCTCCGGGTAATAACGCGCCAGCGACTGATGCCCACCCTTGAAGTTGACGCCGCTGTAGATTTCATCCGAGATCACCAGAATCCGGTATTTGCGGAATACCTCTGCCAGCTCGCTCAGCTGGTTTTCCGAATAGGCCATGCCGGTGGGATTACCGGGGGAATTCAGCACCACCAGACGCGGACGAATCGGATCATCAGCGCAGAACTTGTCGAGCGCTTCTGGCGTTACACCAAGACCCTCTTCAATGTTGGCGTTAATCCAGTGGATGGGACGGTTAACGATGTGCGCTTGTGGCGCGTACGACACCCATGACGGGCTTGGAATCACCAGATCACCGTAATACACCAGCTGGGCCAGAAACATCAGTTCCTTGGTGCCCGGACCAATCAATACGTTTTCAGGGTGATAGACCAGGCCTTCGGTACGCTCAACCCAGTCAACAATGGCTTCGCGCAGTGGCATCAGCCCTTTGACAGGCAAGTAATCCTTTTCGTGAGCATGATCACGCAGAGCTTGCTGAACGTGGTCAGGAACCGGAAACGGCGACTGTCCCAGTCCGAGCTTGAATACTCGCATGCCTTCCTGAATCAGTTGATTGCTGCGCTCGTTGATAGACAGGGTGGCTGACGTACCCAGGCCGCGCACCCGTAAATTCAGAAATACCTCAGGGGAACGGACTTCCTGAAAATCCAACGCTGTATTCATGCTCCACAACTCCTCTCAGACAAAACCTGTATAAATAGTGTGGACTAACAATCGTGCGCTTTCCTGTTCTGCCCCGAGCAAAGCGAACAAGTCTGGAGATTCTGTTGCGGAGGCTATCGCCATTGTGGACAAGCATCAGAATGCATTGGAAATGGGCGCATGATTCCATGATGATTGAATGAATTTGCGCTCTGCCAAATGGCACCCTGCGCGGCTCAAGGATCGCCATCTGCCAACTGCTGTGCCAATGCTCCCAGGGTTTTCAGCGCCTGATGGGTTTGATCCGACCACGGATGCGCAATGTTCAAACGCACACAATGATCGAACTGGTCGCTGTTGGTAAACAAGCTGCCGGGCACCAGCGAAATCGAACGCTCCCTGGCCAGATAGTAAAGCCGTTCGGCATTGGCTTGCTCTGGTAACGCCACCCAGATTGTATAACCGCCTTTCGGAACATTGATCCGGGTTCCCTCCGGGAAGTAACGTTCGACCGCATCCACAAACTGCGGCAAATTGTCGGTAACCTGGCGTCGAAGTTGTCTGAGATGACGATCATAGTGGCTGTTCTGCAAATAGGAATGCACCACTCTCTGCGACAGACTCGACGACGAAAATGTCGTAAAGGTTTGTTCGTCGATCACCTGTTGATACCAGCGCCCCGGCACACACCATCCGACTCTCAATCCTGCTGACAGCGTTTTGGAGAACGACGAGCAGTACATCACTCGACCATCTCGATCAAACGCCTTGGCAACCGAAAAACTGCCGTCCTCCTGCGCCTGTTTACGCCCGGCGGCCGACGTTTCGGCAAAGCTGATTTCACCGTAGATGTCGTCTTCCACGATCCCCACGTCAAAACGATTGGCCAGCTCCACCAGCTTTTCCTGACGTCGCGTTGGCATCAGAGCCCCGCTGGGGTTGGAAAATCGGGACGTCAGGGCAATCAGTTTGATTGGCCACTGACTCAACGCCAGTTGCAGCGCTTCCAGACTCATTCCGGTTTCAGGGTCGGTCGGAATCTCGATCACCTTTAGCCCGACCGTGCTGGCCAGCTGCAAGAAACCGTAGTAACACGGCGACTCGACCGCAATCAGATCGCCCGGTTGAGTCGCCGCGCGCAGGCACAGGGTGATGGCCTCGGCGCAACCATTGGTGATGATGATGTCGTCACTGTGGCAGTGAATACCGGCGTTACTCATCCGCACGGCCAACTGCTGTCTGAGCCCTTCATATCCGGGCGCAAACTGGTATTCCAGCGCCTGCCGGGTCTGATAACGGCTCACCTGCTGGATATGGCGTTGCAATTGGCGCAGGGGCAGAAAACTGCTGTCAGGAATCGCCGCTCCGAAATTGATCAGACTCGGATGATTCAGCTGCGCCAGCATGTTGGTGATCAATGCCGACTTGGTGACTTCTGTAGGCTGTTCCTCTGGACTCGACAACGGCAGCTGCTCATGGCGACACTCTGGCCGTCGGTTGGAACAGACGTAGTAGCCCGACTGCGGACGTGCGCTCAGCCACCCCAGATCTTCCAGCCGCGCATAAGCCTGAGACACCGTCGATACGCTGACCCCTCTCAATTCACTCATGCGACGAACGCTGGGCACCTTCTGTCCCACCGGATATACCCCGGTCTGAATGTCGTCACTGAGTTGTTCAGCCAATTGCAAATAAAGGGGTTGTTTCAGCTGAGGGTTTAACATCGTCATCAAGCCTGCGCGCCGGAAAAATAAAGGTCGTGAGTGATACACCGCATCACAGTGACGACCCGATAAGGCCATTTAGCTTACTCCTCGAATTGACCGGCCAACCAGTACAGTTTTGTACTTTTCGAGCAGTTCAATTAACTGTTTTGGTAGCAGTGTGATGCTTTTTGAAACGACAACTGCCGCTAATCCGATGACACAATTTCCCGCACTCTGTTGAACGTTTGTTAAGCGGAGTACATCACCATGTCGTTACGATATTTTTCCTTACCTTCGGCCCCATTGCCGTTGGCTAATATTCCTCTGAACCGAAGCAATGCCATTGGCTGGAAGGTCTGGCTCTCGGCTCTGGTGGCAATCGCCATGTTCTCCGTGACCGCCCCCGTCACCAAGGAAGCACTGGCCGGTTATTCCATCGCTTCAATTGGTGCTGGCCGCGGTGTTATTGGAGGGGCCATTGCCATTCTGGTGATTCAGTTTTCCGGCTGGCGTTTACCCGATCGATCAGTGTTGCTATGGATCGTGTTGTCCAGTCCCGGACTGGTGTTCGGCTTCCCATTCCTGATTACCTGGGCGCTCACTGAGGCCAGCAGTGCTGATGTGGGTGTGGTGCTGGCAGCCTTGCCGCTGCTGACATCCGCGATGTCATCCGTGATCAATCGCCGTGTCATGACAGCCAGCTTCTGGATCTGGGCACTGGTGGGCATGCTGTTCACCATGGGCTACTTTCTGACCCAGTCAGACTGGTCACAAGGGAATCTGTCTCAAACAACGCCGACGTTGATAAAGGGTGATTCCTCAACTCACTGGGTGCTGCTGGCAGCATTGCTGTGTGCGTCCTGGGGCTATTCCGCCGGGGCCAAGGCCGCTCAGCACATTGGAGGGTGGCAGACCATCTGCTGGGTACAGGCACTCACCGCTCCGATTTGTGCCCTGCTGTTTGGATGGTCTCTGGGACACGATGAGCACTCCCACTCCGGGGAAATCATCAATGCAACGCTGGCGTTGTTCTATCTGGGCATCTTCAGTCAGCTGATCGGCTTCCGGTTCTGGTTTCAGGCCCTCGCTGTCGACGCCACCAAAGTCAGCCAGATCCAGTTACTGCAACCCATCCTGACGCTGCTGGCACTGGCTTGCTTCTGGGAAACGACGATCAGCGTCTGGCAATGGCTGGCTGCGGCGGGAATTCTGGTCTGCGTCTTTGGGGCCATGAGCAGGAAGTAGATTCCGTGCTGGTACCGAGACTCAAACAAGCGTATTGGTTGGCAAATACTGCTAACCAATATGACTTCCCCAATTATCTTTGCTGCGATGCCAATATCTTCAGCAAGCGTTTTTCGTTATTCATCATTTGCCAACCCAGCATGACGAACAACAGCAGACAGATAATCAGCATCCAGAACACAATCGGCAGCAGTATCGCTGCGGTTTCCAGGGTGGATTCATCCAGCTGTCCGGCCTGCAACTGAGAAATCACATACAACGGATTCGCCATGATGGGATAGGACATCGCCAACCCGATGCCCATTCCCATCACCACCAGTAGCAAGATCGCTCCCACCATTGGCCAGCTGCTGTTAAATCGTTGTCTCTGTTGCACAAACGCTTTGTCAGTTACCTTACGTGGCATTTCGGTGCTCCCAAATCATCACTTTCTCCGCATATTCCAGAGTTAGGATGACATTTGTCGACACACAACCGCAAATTCTGTGGAACCCGGCTGGTAGGGCTTGCCGGTCAGGTCGGACAGCAGATTGACGGTTTCAAATCCCGCTTGTGCCAGCTCCTGCTTCAGCTCCAACGGCGTAAAGTACTGCAACCAGTTGTAAATGGTGCGCTCCTGACCATTAGCCTCAAAGATGCTGTAGCGATCCAGGCTGACACGCTCTTGCGGGTACACAAACGATGCGACCAGGGCGTAGTAATCATCACGAGCCCAGAAGTGGTTCAGCTGGTTATGCTCAACTTCGCAGCGTTCTTCCTTGATGGCAAATGCCTCGATGGAATACACATCCAGCAGCAGATGGCCATCGGGCTTCAGATACCGGCGAATATTTGCCAACAGCTGTTGTCGCTGTGTCGGACTCAAGGCACAGAAATCGCACATGATCAGAGTCACCAGATCAAACCGGCTGTCCGGCTGCCAGTCCAGATAGTTGGCCTGAATATACCGGGCCGTCAGCTTCCGGCGGCTGGCGCGTCTGCGGGCATGGGCCAACGAATGACGAGAAAAATCCACACCCGTCACACGCATGCCTTGCTCGGCTAACGGGGAGCAGTAAAGTCCAGGGCCGCAGCCAAGATCACACAACGCGATATCAACGCCAAAGCGCGATGTTAGCCAATCCACTGTGGCATCAATACTCACAGCGCGTCGGGAAGCGATGTCCAGTTCAGAGTTCAGATGAAAATCCAGCATACCGGGAGCGGTATCCGGATGAGTCCACAGAGATTCTGCGGTGTATTCGGCCCACAAAGACGGGCGCTCACAAATTTTCTTCAATTCGAAATACATGGTGTGTCACTCAAAAAGATTCAGTGGTGACACTGGCGCCTGTTCAGGCGGAGGGAACGCAGGCTCGAATGGCCTTACATCGGGAGAATAAGGTCTGTTGATTTATCCCGGTAAGTGCGTCCCATCAAGGCAACCAGTCGTCGTGGTGATGCTGGAAACTGATCGAGAAATGAAGAAAATCACAAAGCTACCCTCCTGCCTTTCGGCATATCAAAAAATGAAGCTTGATCCTGCCTGCATCGGGGAAAACGTGCAAGTGACAAACTACTAAAGAAGTAAGGAATGGGGATGTAAAGCGGAGGAATGGTATCCGCGCTGGGCACTTTCGAGGGCTTTGGAGATATTGGGCAAAGCGCCCTGCGATGAATTTAACGTCCATTACGGACAGGCTACCTTTAAGAACTGCCGTACTGATGCTGGTGCTTGACTCTGCTGGAAGCAAGGCCAGGCTTAGGCTCATGCCCAAATTGTGGGTGAGTCAGCTTGATTAAAGGCCATAGCCACTTGTTATTTTTCGCGCCCCCGATAAATTAAAAAAGCATATCCAAGCAATAGAAAGGTCGAAACTATTAAAACCCAAAATCTCGTATTTTCGACGGTGACCAAAGAGTTTAGGTATTCGGTATACCCTGTAACCGCAGACATGACGAAAGCTACAGACAGTGACAAACCGAGCCAAACCCCATACCAAGGTACTTTGGCCGTATATTCTTCTTTTATTTCCTCCTTGGTTCTAAAAGCAAAGGTTGAAATAAAGAACACCACTACCACTAGCATTTCAATGAATTCGGGATATAAATATCCAAAAAGCAACACTATTGCATTCAATAAAAACCATATATGTAAGCGAAAATTTTTCAAAATTACTTCCTGTAATGGCTGCTACAACCTGATAGAACATTACGACCAGGCTCAAGGGCGGCTAACTGCGGTCACCGATTTCGACTCAAACATCTTTCAGCTTTTCGCACTCCAATTTAGCTGCAGTTCCTTGTGATGATCAGCACAGTCTTTCAGATACAGGTTGATCAGATTCTGATAAGGAATGCCGTTTTTCTCTGACAGCTCCTTGAAGTAATCGATCACATCTTCATCCAGCCGAATCGTAATCTGCTTTTTCAGTTTCTTGGCGTATGGATTCTGTACCGAATTGGAAAAATCGTATTGTTCACGCATACCGAAAATCCTCGTATTGCTTGCGTTCGCGTTTTTCAGCTTTTCGTGCAGAGATGATACGAATCGTATTTTCTGCATCCCGGTAACAATGGCAGACAATGAGCGTGTTCCACTGAGAGCTTTGACCCATAAGGATGAAGCGTTCTTCACCCATTGAGCTGTCAGGATCAGGAATCATTCTCGCAAACTCATCGTAAAACACGGATCTGGCTTCATCAAAACGGATGCCGTGTTTCCTGAAATTGGACTCCGCTTTTGCCAGATCCCATTCAAATTTGAAGGAACTCATAACTACATTGTAGTTACGCTAAAACAGAGAGACAACAGCGATCATAGTGATAAACACACCACTCACGAACAAAGGGCCTGGCATTATCACCTGGCATATTTCTTCTGTTTGGTCAGGCAACGGATATTCGATAGAGAGGGAATGAACTCCCAATACGGCGGGTAATGTTGATAAACCGGACAGAGCTGGCCTTGGGGATGGAATTGACAGTCACAAACGCCGAATCAGCTCCGGCGTTTGTGTGGATGCAGCATGATCAGTCTTTCTTGGCTTCCAGGTCGTCGAGGTAACGCTCGGCGTCCAGTGCTGCCATACAGCCGGTGCCCGCTGAGGTAATCGCCTGACGATAGATATGATCCATCACGTCACCTGCTGCGAATACACCCGGTACGCTAGTTTGGGTGGCGTTGCCTTCCAGACCGCTCTGAACCTTGATATAGCCGCCTTCCATCTCCAGCTGACCGTCAAAGATGCCGGTGTTCGGAGAATGGCCAATCGCCACGAAGATACCTTCCAGATCCAGATCTTCCGTCTCGCCGCTTTCACGGTTCTTGATGCGCATGCCGGTCACGCCCATGTCGTCGCCCAGCACTTCGTCCAGCTCGCTGTTCCACTTGATGGTAACGTTGCCGTTTTCCGCCTTGTCGAGCAGCTTGTCGGCCAGAATCTTCTCGGAGCGGAAGCTGTCACGACGGTGAATCACCACCACTTCGGAGGCGATGTTCGACAGGTACAGCGCTTCTTCCACAGCGGTGTTACCACCACCGATGACAGCAACGCGCTTCTTGCGATAGAAGAAACCGTCACAGGTAGCACAGGCAGAAACGCCCTTGCCCTTGAAGGCTTCTTCACTTTCCAGACCCAGGTACTTGGCGCTGGCACCAGTGGCAATGATCAGAGAGTCACAGGTGTAGCTGCCGGTATCACCTTGCAGCAAGAACGGACGCTGATCCAGCTTCACGGTATGAATCTGGTCGAAGATGATTTCGGTCTCGAAACGCTCGGCGTGCGCCTTCATGCGTTCCATCAGCTCCGGGCCTTGTACGCCGTTGGCGTCGCCGGGCCAGTTATCCACTTCGGTGGTGGTGGTCAACTGGCCACCCATCTGCATGCCGGTCACCATCACCGGGTTCAGGTTGGCACGCGCCGCATAAACGGCCGCTGTGTAGCCCGCAGGGCCAGAGCCCAGAATCAACAACTTGACGTGGCGCGGTTCGCTCATAAATCAGTATCTCCTCGGTTGTTTCGGTGACGGCCAGACTCCAAACCCGTCTGTGTCAGATTGTCTGTCAGTGGGGGCAGAAAGCGTCGGATTCAAGCCCCTGCTTAGATCCGCTGATCGTCATATCAGAACGAACAGGTATAACGATCAGCAGTAAAAGGCATCAGGCAGCGTCGTTGCCATCAAACCAGTGACGGGTACGGTTGGCGAAATACACCAGCGACAGCATCACTGGCACTTCCACCAGCACCCCGACCACGGTCGCCAGCGCCGCACCGGATTGCAAGCCAAACAGTGAAATCGCCACCGCCACCGCCAGCTCGAAGAAGTTCGAGGTGCCGATCATACAGGCCGGTGCCGCGACGTTATGTGGCAGTTTCATCGCTTTGGCGGCACCGTAGGCCAGCGCAAAAATGCCGTAGGTTTGCAGCGGCAGCGGAATCGCAATCAGCACGATCGCTACCGGATTGTCCATGATGGTTTCGGCCTGGAAGCCAAACAGCAGCACCACAGTCAGCAGCAGACCCATGATGGATACCGGCTTGATGGTGTCCAGAAAGCCGTTCAAACGCTCATGATCATCCGCCGAATCCAGCTTGCGACGCGTTAATATCCCAGCCACCAAAGGTAACAGCACATACAGGATCACGGACAGCAACAGAGTGTCCCACGGTACCGTCACATCGCTGACGCCGAGCAGGAAAGCGGCTATCGGCGCAAAGGCGAAAATCATGATGATGTCGTTCACCGACACCTGCACCAGGGTGTAGTTGGCATCGCCCTTGGTCAGCTGGCTCCAGACAAACACCATCGCAGTACAAGGTGCAACGCCGAGCAGGATCATACCGGCGATGTATTCAGACGCGGTTTGCGGATCAACCAGATCGGCGAAAATCACCTTGAAGAACAACCAGCCCAGCGCCGCCATGGTAAACGGCTTGATCAGCCAGTTGATCACCAGCGTCAGCACCAGCCCCTTGGGCTTCTTGCCGATGTCACGGATGGAGGAAAAATCCACCTGCACCATCATCGGGTAAATCATCACCCAGATGAAAATCGCCACCGGAATATTCACATGAGCGATTTCCATCGCCGCCAGGGCCTGAAACAGCCCCGGCACCAGATTGCCCAGAATCAGACCGGCGATGATGCACAGGCCCACCCAGACCGACAAATAACGTTCAAAAATGCCCACTTTCTAGTCCTCGCTTTCAGCGGCCAGTTCGGCCAATGTGGCACGCAGCGCATCAACGTCGCTGACATCCACACGGTTGGCTACGGCTTTCAGTTTGTTCACACGCGCTTCTATCAGATCAATGGTGTGATGGAACGCGGCTTCGATTTCCTCATCGGTGCCTTCCATGCTGGAAGGGTCTTTCAGGCCCCAATGCTGCTTGACGGCCTTGCCAAACCAGACCGGGCAGGATTCATTGGCGGCACGGTCACACACCGTCACCACCACGTCTGGCTCGAACGATTCCAGATCGTCCCAGGACTGGCTTTTCAGACCTTCGGTTGCGATACCGCGCGCTTGCAGGTATTTGATCGACAGGGGGTGCACCTGATCGACCGGCGAGCTACCGGCACTGGCGGCTTCAATAACGCCATCGCCACTGTGGTTGGTCACGGCTTCCGACAAAATGCTGCGGCAGCGATTATGGGTACAGATGTAGAGAACTTTCATAATATTGAGGCCATGCTGATCATTTGCCCGGCAGTATATACGAAAAAACATATATTCAATTGAGAAATATCGCACAACCACACCGCCTTCGGGAATTTTATGTAGCATCGGAGTTTCCAATCATCATTCACCCCGCGTTATTGATTCGTACAGGGACTCTGCCGTGACCAATTCCCACTCTCCTACCGACGACAAGATCAATCTGCCTGCCCCGACTCTCGCCGGACAGCATCAGGCCGCGCTTCAGGCCATTGTTGATCGTCACTTCGAACAGGCAGAAGAGCGCGTCGATGACGTGTACGAAACCCACTTCGCGTCTTCAAAGACCGTCCTGAACCGGCACTGGCGACACCGCAAGGACATTCCCCACGACCTGCTCGCCTTGCCACGCAGCGCCTGGGGCCTGCTGATGAAACTGGTTGGCAAGGAAGTGCAGATTCCCATGAGTGGCAAGGAGCAGGAACTCCGACGCATTCTGGAACAGGATTTACTGGATATTCCCGGTCTGGAACGCGCACTGGAACAGTATTGCGTGCCGGTGATGCTGGCTTACCAGAACGAACTCGACGGACTTGATCAGCTTAACGCCGAACAACGTCAGAAATTCCAGCAATACCTCGATCACCAACTGGCAAAACTGCAACTCCCGAACGAAGGCCTGCGCGACGGATTGATGACACTCACCGTGATGCTGACCGGCAAGGCTCTGGGCGATAAAGCGTTGATGAGCAGCGCGGCCAGCGTTGGCAGCACCCTGGCGCAAGGCGTTTATCTCAGTCATCAAGGCTGGTGGGCCGGATTCTGGGCCGGGTGGTTCGGCTCCCCGGCCTGGGTCGGGTGGCTGGGCGCCGGTGCCGGAGTCTTGTCATTTCTGCTCGCCGCTCCACTGATTGCCCCCGGTATCGAAATTGGTCTGAATCGCTGGCGAGGCCGAAAGTTATTACGTCAGGCCGTACACGATGCCCGCGAACAACTGTGCGCCAAAGACCGCATGATGCTGGCCGGGCAACTGGCGTTGTATCTGCAACTGCTGCCCGATCTGGTGTTCTTTTTGTCCAAAATGCGACTGCGTTAGCCGCAACGCCACAAGACGCGGCACGGAACCGGTGTGGCTTTGAGATACGTCAGTCGCTCGACAACACCGGGATCTCTGTCCATAGTGAAAACAAGACCCACGGAAGGGGATCGTCTGGTATCCCCGTTTTCTATTGCCGTAAGGAGAACGCCATCATGGCCGCCGCCCCGTCAGCTAGCCGGATTTATGTACTCGACACTAACGTTTTAATCCACGACCCAACCGCTGTACTCAACTTTGAAGAGCATCAGGTCATCATCCCGATGACGGTGCTGGAAGAACTCGACAAACTGAAAATGGGCAAAGCCGCCATCGCCACCGATTGCCGCGAAGCCATTCGCCAAATTGACAAACTGATTGGCTCCGCCAAGCCCAGCGATGTTTCCACAGGCATCCCGATTGAACGTCCCGATGGTACGACTCAAGGTACACTCGCCATCCTGCTCGACAACCTTGACCAGCAAAAACCAGGGCTACCCCATCACCTCAACGACAACAAGATCATCAACGCTCTGGTCAGTCTGCAACAGCAACGTCCGCAAGATGACATCATTCTGATCACCAAGGACATCAACATGCGCCTGAAAGCCCGTGGCTGTGGCATTGGCGCGCAGGATTACCAGAACGACCAGATGCTCAGCGATGTATCCTTGCTGGAAACCGGTTACCACACCTACGTCGATTCCTTCTGGGACAGCCAGAGTGACGTCGACACCTTTCACGACACCGAGGGCACTTTCCACCGCATCCCGTTGACTGACTTGCCCGACGATCTCTACATCAACCGCTTTATTCTGGATGAACGGGGATTCGTCGGACGCGTGGTCGATATCGAAGAAGAGACCGCCGTCCTGCAGGACTTGCCCGCAGAGCAACTGATGTCGCAAAACGCCTGGGGCCTGAAACCCCGTGACTTGCCTCAAGCGCTGGCGCTGCATCTATTGCTCGACCCGGACGTTCATCTGGTCACGCTGAGTGGACAGGCGGGGTCCGGCAAGACCATCCTGGCACTGGCCGCCGCCATTGAAATGACGCTGGAAAGCCAGCAATTCCGACGCATCATTGCCACCCGCAGCACACGTGGTCTGGATGAAGACATCGGTTACCTGCCGGGCACTGAAGCAGAAAAAATGGAGCCATGGCTGGGTGCCATCACGGACAACCTGGAAGCACTGCACGACGGCGATGAACACGCTAACAGCAGCGTCGACTACATCCTTCAGAAAGTGCCGCTGCAATTCAAGTCACTCAACTACATCCGTGGACGCAGCTTTCAGCACAGCCTGATTCTGATCGACGAATGCCAGAACCTGACACCACACCAGATGAAGACCATCATTACCCGCGCCGGTGCAGGCAGCAAGGTGGTCTGCCTCGGCAACCTTGCCCAGATTGACACCCCTTATCTGAACCCGATCAGCTCAGGTCTGACCTACCTGATTGAGCGCTTCAAGGACTTCAACCACGGCGGCACCATCCACCTCGAAGGATCGCCGCGATCCGAGCTGGCCGAGTACGCCGAAACGCATCTGTAAGTTCAACGCTGGCCACCCGACGGGCAGCCCTGTTATTTCCATAACGCGCTGCCCGATTCCTCTCTCAATGACGTCGCCATGACTCAACAACCGTTATCCGAAACGCTCCCATCATTGGTCGGACAGGCGTGACTCTGCAGCAGATGTCGGTATGCTATGCGCAGAATTTTTGCGGGGAGTCATCATGTTACAGCGCGTCGCTATCTACTGCGGGTCTCGCCCGGGTCACGATCCCAAATACGCTGAAGCGGCGGCCAGTCTGGCGGCCTATTTGGCGCAACATGGAATTGGCATCGTCTACGGTGGCAGCCGTACCGGCCTGATGGGGATTGTTGCCGATGCCGCCCTGCAAGCCGGTGGCGAAGTGATCGGCGTGGTTCCCGCCAACCTGAGTCAGCGAGAGAAAACCCACCCCAACCTGACCGAAACCCATTTTGTCGACAGCATGCACCAGCGCAAAGCCATGATGGCCGACCTGTCAGACGCATTCGTTGCCTTACCGGGCGGTATTGGCACTCTGGATGAGCTGATTGAAATCTGGTGCTGGGCCAAAATCGGTGATCACAACAAGGCCTGCGCCTGCTACGACGTCGATGCTTTCTGGCAACCCTTCTTTGACCTGCTCACCCACATCGACAGTCAGGGCTTCGCCCATCCCGGCAGTGCCATGCTGCGAGCGGATAGCCCGGACAATCTGCTTGAAGCTCTGGTGGCTCACACCAAGCACTGAATCCAGAGACTCTGATGCCGACGGTTCAGAAACCAGATGAACCGTTTCCGGTTTCCCCAAAATCAAAACCTATGAAGGCAGGAAAATCTCTAGCCAATCTCAAACGACGTCACGCCGAACAGTTCCTTAAACGGCAGTTGCGGCTGCTCCCCGGTGTACATCCTGGCGGTTTCAAACGAGACCTGCATGTTGTAACGCTCGGCCAACGCAACGGCAGCTGAGTTCACTTCAGGCACATCCAGATAAAACGTACTTCCCGGTGTGAGCCTGGCGATCAGATCCACCAGCAAGGCTTCTGCCAGAGGTTCAGATTCGGCATATAGTGGGCCGATTTTATAGCCAGTCTGACAGGGACGAATCACGCCGCAGGCCAGCAATCTGTTGTTCTCCAGGATTCCCAACGCATGAGTGTCCGGCTGATTGATCCAACGCCGGAGAAATTCAGCTCGGTCAGCCGGAAAAAAGCGGTTGTTGTATGCCCCAACCTCCGCAAACGGAACCCTGGTTAAATCCGTACAACGCTCAGAAGACATCAGGTTTTCTGGCACCTGCCCCTCATAACGAATGTTGCGATACGCTAATTCAAAACCGGATTTTTGATAGTTCTGCTGCTGAGCCACCACACCATCAAGCGCCACATTACAGCCTTGAAGATATTCCATGGCAGCCTTCGAGATACGGATGCCATACTGCTGGCCGCGATACTCAGGTTTTACGATATAAAACCCGATAAAGCCGAATGCTTCGTTGTAACGAACGGCAGAAATACAGGCAATGGGCTCGCCATTCAGTACTCCCACCAAAAAACCGTGAGTATCTGCAGCAAAGTAACATTCCGCATCGGAAAGACCCGGGTTCCAGCCTTCTTGCGCTGCCCATTCCACAGCAAGATCGACTTCATCCCGAGTCATGGGGCGAATGGTGTAATCCGGGTTGGTCATGATGATGTCCTTGTAATACCGATTGCGTCGATAGTGAGTCTGGATAGCTGAGCATAGATAGCTGCCTCTCGATAATGAACCACATGCCGATCAACGAGGGGAATGGGTCACACCACAGGCACAGACTTTATTATCTGGTTTGTCAGCTATTCAGGGTTTTGATAGCGTCTCTCTGAAGCTCTGGGTGTAATAATAAACAAGACGCCGTAGAGCTTTTATCCATATTCAGCATTTCGAAAAATCCCCTCACCCCCAACAACAAAACACAGGTGGATGTTATGAACAATCCAGTCGGTTGGTTCGAAATTTACGTGTCTGATATGTCCCGCGCGAGTCAGTTTTATGAGTCGGTATTTGCGGTCGAGTTATGTCCGATGATGGATCCAGACGATAAAAGCATGGAGATGAAGGGCTTTCCTTCGAGCATGGAAAGTTACGGCGCATCCGGCGCGTTAGTGAAAATGGAAGGCATGCCATCAGGCCAAAACAGTGTGCTGGTGTATTTTGCCTGTGAGGACTGCGCCACCGAAGCCGCGCGTGTTGAAGCGGCTGGCGGCACGTTACAGCGGGACAAGTTTTCGATAGGTGAACACGGATTTATTGCTCTGGCGACCGATACCGAAGGCAATATGTTTGGACTGCATTCGATGGCGTAACAACCAAGGCCTCAATACAGTGCAATACAGTGGTCTAGCTGCAGTGCCAGGTGACCTCCACGGTTGCTGTGACGGCGCAAGCTGTATCCAGAGTGGTTGCCCGGATTATCTGGAAAGCTTCTTCGTGCTGTTCGCCCAGGGCGACGGCGACGTTGAAGGGGGCCTTGGTCGGCCAGCCGCTTTGGTGGCTGCTCCAGACACGTTGGTTTCCGCTTTGGGTTCCGAATCAGGGCGATTCACTCTGGTACCCGGCTCACTGAAGGTAGCCACATACAAATCCTCAACCTTGTTACGCGCCCACTGGGTTTTGCGTAAAAACTTCAACGACGATTTGATCGACGGGTCTTTGCTGAAGCAGTTGATCCGGATTCTTCTCGCCATCTCATCCCAACCGTAATGCTCGACCAGCCGGGTCAGACAATGTTCCAAAGTGAGGCCGTGCAGCGGGTTGTTGGGTTGTGATTCAGTCATAGAAAAGCTCGATTGCAGGATGGAAAGACGGGAGAACGATGACTCACCAGTGTACCCATTCTGTCGTCAACACCCCACAAAAAAGCCCCGACAGACGAAAGTGAGGAGTGGTACTCCCGCCTGCCGGGGCAAAAACACTGGTCGCATGAGGAAACGGAGGGGTTTCGTATCACACTGGCGCTACGACATCGTGGGACCGAATGCGTAACGACAGCCGGTGGCCAGCAACCGGCTGCTATCCCGGCATCCTGCCGGATATATTGTGGTGCGGATGTTATTCGGCGGCTTCGCCCTTCTTGCCCTCTTTGGCCCACTGACGCAGCTTGAACTTTTGCACCTTGCCGGTGGAAGTCCGTGGCAGTTCGGTGAAGATCACTTTCTTCGGCGCCTTGAAGTGAGCCATGTTCTGGCGGCAATAACTGATGATTTCGCCTTCATCCAGTTCAGTGCCCTGTACCAGTTTGATGAAGGCGCACGGGACTTCACCCCACTTCTCGTCTGGCTTGGCCACAACGGCAGCGTCTTCAATCGACGGGTGACGGAACAGGGCTTCTTCCACTTCGATGGAAGAGATGTTCTCACCGCCAGAGATAATGATGTCCTTGGAGCGGTCCTTGATCTCGACGTAACCGTCTTCGTGCCATACCGCCAGGTCGCCGGTGTGGAACCAGCCGCCTGCAAAGGATTCATCGGTGGTGGTTGGATTCTTCAGATAGCCTTTCATCACCACGTTGCCGCGGATGAAGATTTCACCCAGTGTTTCGCCGTCACGCGCAACCGGCTCCAGCGTGTCAGCATCGGCCACCATCAGACCTTCCTGCATCGGCACACGAACCCCCTGACGGGACTTGAGACGGGCGCGTTCACCAGCGTCTTCGTTGTTCCACTTGTCTTTCCAGGCGGACACCACACATGGGCCATAGGTTTCGGTCAGGCCGTAGACGTGTGTCACGTCGAAGTTGATCGCTTCCATTTGCTGAATCACGGACGGTGGCGGCGGCGCACCGGCAGTCATGACCTTGACCTTGTGGTTCA
>PBNY01000093.1 GCA_002723385.1 Oceanospirillaceae bacterium
AGATGCCACCACGTCCTGCCGTGGTTGTGGTCACCAAAAACGACGACGGCGTCATCGGGGGATAAGGCGGGCCGGGGGGGGACCCGGCCCCTACGATATTTCTGGATAAAACGAGGAATTCGCGTAGGGGCGACCTCCCACGGTCGCCCGAACCGGGGAATTGACCGGGAAATCGGGCCGGGGTAGAACCAAGCCCCCGCGATGGTTTCTGGATAAAACGAGGATTTCGTGTAGGGGCGACCTCCCACGGTCGCCCGGGTCGGCGGGGATTAACGCTGCAAGCGTGCCATCAGGCGGGAAATCAGGGATTGGTGGCGGTGGGTTTTGGTCACTGGCTCTTCAACCGTGCGGTTGATCGGTGCTGCGTATCCTGCTCGTTGGGCGGCACAGTACACCTGGGCAATATCAGCTTCTGGCACGCGCAACAATCGCGACGCCAGGACAATCGAGCTGGGACGCTGTGTCAGCAATGCCACAATGCGATGAGTTGATCCCTGGTGTGGCAAACGCGACAGGTTCGGCCAACGATTAAACGACACGACGTCATCACGGCGGCAACCGTCCAGTAACTCTCCATCGAACTGCTTCCAGGCGCAAGCCCACATCAGCTCATCCAGTGGACGACCGTTACGCACCGTGTGCTGCATTTCCTTGCTGTCAGGCATCAGACGCTGGAACTCGCCGGTCAGGTCAATCCAGTCCGTTGTGCTTTGAAGCTGCTTTACCAGGCTGCCGGTTTCATCGAGAAAGCGTTGTTCGCCTCCGTGAATCAGCAGCCTTCGACCATTCAGATTCAGGTATCCGCATTGTCCAAGGTCGCGGATGTCTTTCAGTCGGTTGGAGCAGATGGTCCATCCGTCAGCGGCTGTCGCGGCTGTTGTCAGTGCGTTGCTCATACTCTTCCCCTGCAATTACGGTAAGGGCACCTCGGTCGACAGTGAAAGAATCAACACTCGTTAGCCTGCAAGAAATGCCTCAAACCCCATCAGGTATAACGCCCAATGAGGTTTGTTGAGTACTTTTTCAAACAGGTTGGACGAGTATGTCCTGTTTACCGCTGAACGGATGCAGATCTGCCAGCTACCCGGGTAGTTTGAGCAGCTGAAGCTCAGATTTGAGACCGGTGTCGTCCCCCCAGACGTTCACCGACTCAATAAACCAGCCTGCCTTCCCTGGGTGGTTACATACCAGATCGTATTCTGCGTAAACACGACCCGATTCCTTGATTTGTAGCGTTCCCAACAACTTGCCATTGGAATCCCTCCAGAACCCGAAGGTTGTGACGCTCTGGTCAAACGGGTCTTGTCGGTCTTCCTGTTCGGCGAAGGGCCGGTCAACACCGGCATCGATCAGTTCACGTTCGTTGTCGAGATTCAGTTCACAAATGCATTGGCGCGAATGATCCCGAACCCGATCAGCACGTTGATCAAATCCGGCGGACGATGAAACCGCCTCGACTGAAGATCTCATTACTGCCAGATCTCATCGGGAGCCACCTTGTCGGCGTAGGGCACACCGCCGACCAGATGCTCTGAAATAATCGCGTCGATGTCGGATGGATCGACCGTCATGTACCAGACACCCCCTTCAGCTGCGGTGGCCGGATGGAACACCAGTACGTTGGCCCCGGCACGACAAGGACCAAGACAACCCGTAGCCACCAGCGAGACCTGGTTGGTCAGACCGGCGGCAATCAGTTTTTCAGAGAAGGTCTGCAGCACATTCATGGCCCCTTTTTCACCACAACTGCTGCGAGGATGACCTGGCGGACGCTGCTGACTGCAAACAAATACGTGTATCTCCGGCTTTGGCATCTGTATTACCCCGCTGCGGCCAGTGGTTCATGGGTGTGGCAATTTTTGGGACACACGCGAGCGCAGGATGCACAGCCAATACAATCGTTGGCATCGGCGATGCTCATCACCATCATCTCGTCATCGTCGTCGTAAAAATCGTCGTCTTCATCGTCTTCGACCATGTCGCCACGTTCGACCAGTTCAAACACGTCACGCGGGCAAACCTTGTAGCAGCGGCCACAGCCGATGCAGGTACTGGCGTCCAGTTCGGTAACAAACTGCGGTGTCCATTCCGCCCCTCCACGGGTCAATCCCTTCATCACGGTATCGCTCATCTTGGTATCCTCCGGCACTTGGCCAGATACAGTGCCGGAACCGGATCTGCGTCCGGTTTCCGACAAGGGTCAGGTTAGTTGCTCAGGCTTGAGCAGCCCGCTCTCTCACTCATTCCAGCTCATGCAAGTTCATTCCAGCTCGTTCAGATTCAGGCGCTTTCGGCTTGCTTGCAGGCGTCGTCGTAGACTTGTTTGGCAGCGGCCCACTCTTCGCAAGCCGCGACGGCTTCAGCCGCCAGTTCTGGCAACTGCGCGTACTCGTTCCAGTAGGTGTCTTCGACCAGGTCATGAATCTTCGATGCCAGATCGCTGGCGATGCGCTTTTTGGTACTGGCTGCTTTTTTCAGTGCCTTCAGTTCTTCATCAGTCATGGAAATCTCCTTCTCTGAATACGGCTTAAAGCTTGGCGACGTCGCGGTGCGCTTCGACCATGGTGACGGCCTTGTCCGTCAGCTTGTCGACTTCACCTGTCAGCTTTTCCATCGAATCAAAGCCGAAGCGATGAACATCGCGCAGGGTCTTGTCGAGTACGATCAGCTTGCCAACGCTGATAATGGCGCGACCAAACCCCTCGTGGGTCAGGTTGATCATTGGCACCGCCATCAGGCCGCACTGCTGTTCGATGATGGTAGCGATGGCGTTGTAATAGGCTTTCACCCGTGACACGGTGGTTTCATCCGGATCGCCAACCACCGGAATTTCACGGCGCTGGGCCTTGGTCAGGATCATCGGTGCCAGTACCTTGTCGTCGGTCCAGGTGTCGTAGGTGCCATAGCTGTCCATGGCACGCAGCTGAATCACGATCTGGCGCATCACCAGTGATGGTGTGTCGGTAGCTTGAGCTTCTGCAGTCATTGCGTTTCCCCCAGGGTCTTATTCACTCCAGCCTTCCGCTTCCATATCGTCGAAGCGGTTGGCGGAGGGCAAAATTTGGCTGCGCATGGCTTTGGCCAACCAGCCGGAAGGGCCATCGCGCAGTTCCTGTCTTAATACCGTCAGCAAGTCTTCAATCACGGCACCATCCGATACCTTGACCGGCTGAATCCCCAGCGCCAGCAGCTGGCGAACCGCCGACGCACCGCAAGCGCGGCAATACACAGCGACGCAGTCCTGCAATACGGTGAATTTTTCTTTCAGCTTGTCCTCGTTGCCGTCTTGCTTGAGCTGGCCGAACTCGGTCACTTGCAGCAGCCAGGCCTGATCGGGATTCAGGGCATAGATACTGAATGACTCAGCCGAACCGAAATGCTGATCCACGGTTTCGCGATCGGATGTTGCAAAGGCAACACGGATGGCCGCCACTGGCTGGTCGTCTTCAACCACTTGCAAATGTCTGGTAACCGTCATGGTGTTCTCCGTCGCTCTGTTCTGTTCGTTGATGCGGTGCGGGTCTGGCGCTGTTGTCAGTGAGTAATGGCACCTGTGCTGGACGCAGCACTGGTGTGCACGACCTTCTGCTGCGCGCCATCACGTTTCTGGGAATACAGAGCGTGGTAAGGCTGCACGTCCTGGTGCTGGCCCAGGCGCAGGTTGGCGAGATCAAACAGCGCTTGTGAGGTACCGCGATACCCGAACCAGCAACGCTGGAATCCGCCCACCAAGTCGTACTGTGGGAAACCGACTCGAAGGATCGGGATACCCAGTCGCTCGGCACTTTCGACCCCGTGGCTGTTGCAGATCATCAGTTCTGCAGCGCCCTTGCGAGCGTACTTTTCCAGCTCTTCAAGATCGCCAATCACCGGCGTCACACCGCTTAACTGGCGCGCGGCTTCACCCATGGTCGGAACAACAGCAGTGCACACATCAACACCCATGCCTTGCAGCAGGCGGCTGAATCCGGCCACCAGATCACTGTCACCGGCAACCGCAGCGCGTGTCATGCCCAGCATGAAGTGGGTATCGAGCATGGCGTCCTGCAATTGCTGGCGCTGGCGTTGATAACGCACTGGCACCTTCTCTCCACTGATTTCTGCGAGGCTCATCAGCCATTCATCGACGGCATCCAGGCCCATCAGATGGCCAAAGCAATGCACGGGTAATTCGCAACGCTCAGCAAACGCCTTCGCGACGGGATGCAAGCTTTCACCAACCGCCAGCACCGCGATGCCGTCACCCGCCGTTCGGATCTCGTCCACCGTGACGCCACCCGTAGTGAGCGGATTGAATTTGGCGTGATCCAGATGGCCATCCAGAGAGCCGGACAAATCGGGAATCAGCAGTGGGCGCAAACCAAAGGCCTCGATGCTGTCGTAGACGTATTCAAGGTCCCCCGGCGTCAGGTTGGCACCGCACAGCACCGTCACCTGACGACGGCGAGAACCGGGCCTGGCAACGCCTTTGGGGACCAGCGCATCCAGGATGCCGCGGATGGCAATGGCGAAACCGGTCTCGAAACTGCCCGCAAAATCCGGTGTGTTCACCAACACCACTTCCGTGGACTGGTGCTCTGGATGTTTGTCGCGGAATCGATACAGAGCCTGACGAATATCGGCCCCCTGGGTTTCCGCCAGCCCCGTAGTCGCGACACCCACCAAGGCCGGTTTGTGCTTGTCGCAAATGGTCTTGAGTGCCTCGACGATGTTGTCGTCGGCGCCCATCACCGACGAAATCTGATCCATCGCAGTCGTTGCCAATGGCACCGGCTCGCGGAAGTGGCGGACGAAAAACACCTTGGCAAACGCAGTACAACCCTGCGAGCCGTGCATCAGTGGCACCGCGCCCTTGATGCCAAGAAACGCCAGCGTCGCACCAATGGTCTGGCTGGTTTTTAACGGGCTAACCGACAATGCCTTGGAACGGCGAACAACCTCACTCATACCACCTCCTTAACATCAGAATCACTAACGGGTGCTACAGGAGCATCCAGAACAACGTCCGAACCGTCGTCCCAGGGGGCCGGTTTACGTACCGCTTGCCACACCGGGCTTTCCAGTGTCAGCGCCAACTGTTTCACCAGCTCCAGCATGCCGTCGTAACCGGCGTAGCCGAACTCGCGTTCCTGGTTGATATCAAGGAAGGGAATGCGCGCCTTAAGTGCGGTGTACATGTTGCGACCACCGGCAATCAGGATGTCGGCTTTGTAATCCTCAACGGTTTTCAGCAACGCTTTCGGATTGCCCTCATCAAGCATTTTGACGTCATCGCCCATCAGCTCACGGATACGTTCCTTGTCTTCTTCTGTGGATTTCTTGGTGCCGGTAGCCACCACTTTCATGCCCAGATCCTGCAGTGCGGAAATCACCGACCACGATTTCACGCCACCGGTGTAGAGCAACACACGCTTGCCATTGAGGCGTTCACGCCAAGGCTCCAGCTCGGCACGGATACGGCTCTCCTCACGCTCAATCAGGGCTTCCGTGCGGGCGGTCAAATCCGGGTCATTGATCAGACGAGCAAAATCGCGCAGGGCCTGCGAGGTATCGGTAATGCCGTAGAAACTGCCTTCAAACCAGGGCGTGTCGAAACGCTCCTGCAGTTTGCGAGCGACGTTCAGCATCGCCTTGGAGCAGACCATCATGTTCACTTCGGCGTGGTGCATGGTCTGGACTTCGTGGAAACGGGCGTCTCCCGACAGAGTGCATAACACCCGAATACCCAATTCATCCAGCAGCGGCAGTACAAACCAGAATTCGCCCGCAATGTTGTATTCGCCAATCAGGTTGACGTCGTGAATGACCTTGTCGCGGTTTGCATCCACGGGCAATGGCACCGGGTCTGCCGTGCCGATCACATGCTTGACCATGGCTTCACCGGCGATGCGGTTCCCGAGGTTCTTGGTACCGTAAAAGCCCGCTGCATCCACTGGAACGACTGGTACACCCCAACGCTCTTCGGCAGCCTTGCAAACCGCATCAACGTCGTCACCGATCAACGCCGGTACACAAGTGTTGTAAACGAACACCGCCGCAGGGGAATAATCTTCAACCACCTGTTTGATCGAATGGAACAAGCGCTTTTCGCCGCGTCCCATGATCACATCCTGCTCAGTCAGGTCAGTGGTCATGCCAATACGATAGAGGGTCGGGCCGCTGGAACGGGTACCACGGTTATCCCAGGAACTGCCTGCACAGGCGATCGGGCCGTGAACGACGTGGGCAACGTCGGCGATGGGCAACAGTGCGATCTGGGCTCCGTCAAATGCACAACCGCCATCGGTTGCACCAGGCTTGGGTTTGGCACAACCGGATTTCTCCTTTTTGTTGTGCGTAAAAGCCGGTTCGTCCATCAATTCTGCGATGTCTTTTGCCTTCATATTCCCCTCTCAGCGTTGATTCCGGGATTTCTGAAAGTTTTATTGCAATCACAAGACCAGCCACTAAGTGACTGTTTTATTTAGATTTTCGGTAGAAATACTGTGTCGCAAAACCGACAAGGGTTTTCGGTTGGAGGGGATGTAACAAATTCGAATGCGACAAAAACGACAACCGCAGTACGGCTTCAGAACGGCCCCTCAGACAGATGTCCAGTGAACAAAGAAGCCAATTGGTGACGAGTGAATCAATAATGCTTCTGATCAAAAATTCCTCAATCCTCAGCCCTAGTATGAACAGGGTTTATCGGAGGATGACCCATGACAGATACCCTGATCGCCGTTGCTACCAAAGACAACGGCAAGATTTCACCCCACGCGGGCCGTGCCAAACACTGGAATGTATATGCTGTTTCTGACCAGAAAACCGAGAAAGTCTGGGACATGAACCTGACCAGGGAAGGCAGCCTGCATGAATGGCATGTGCGCGGAGATGGCAACCGCCATCCACTGCACAGTGTTGATATCGCTATCTGTGGCTCAGCCGGAGAAGGCGTGACCCGACGACTGGCCGAACGCCAGACGCGACTCATCACGACGACTGAAACGGATCCGCTGGTCGCGATCGAAGGCTACCTCGCCAACACACTCGCCCCAGGCCTTCCCCATGAAGAAGCCGAGTGCCTTGACCCGGCACATCGCGAAGAAGTGCATTAAAAATGCGCAACGTTGGAACGCCTGGGCAACCATGGGAGGTTGCCCCTACGAGCAATCCAGCGCCAGCGCCATCGAACACAAACGCAACTGCATGGAATTCAAATTCCGTAGGGCCGGGTACCATCCCGGCCTTTGAAAATCGTTAACGGTATTTTCTTAACAGCAACACTACACCGGGATAAATTTTTCCGTCACTTTTAATACCATCTTCGTAGCCTTCGTCCTCCGGATTACGCCGCATTTCCTTTGGGAAACACCAAGCAGCTCCGTGGTAATTATTGGTCTCCAGAATCCTGTCAATGTAATCCTCCAGAATGCGCTGGTAGGCATCGTCTTCGTCGGTTTCTTCCAGCTTACTTACCTGATTGAAGGTGATGCTTGGCACCACGAACAAGGCCCCAAGGCTATCGACATCCGTTGCGCCCCTAGATTGCCGGGCATCTTCCAACGCAACACTCAGTCTGGACGAAATGAATCCGTCGATTTCTTGGGTGTGATGCACGGGTAATGTATTCATCTTGGCTTCAAGGATTTGCTCCTTACCGTTGCAGTTCAACCACATATCGACCCGGCCCGTCCATTTCGGGCGATGCTTGACGCCTTTCTCAGCGACATACTCCTGCATGGCGATCCCACCACTGCGCCAGACTGCCGCTGCAACCAGACCGACATTAGCGACTTCGGTAAACACAAAAGGTGCTTCGCGACCTTCACAAATACGGCTGTAACGCTCGGTGGCCAAAATCCACTCTTCCAGAATGGCATTCCAATGGTCCATCCCTTGACGAGATTTCACGTGGTAACCGCTAATAGTGGAATAATCAAAATGACTCATACATCCCTGCCCGGTTGGATAAAAGCCCTTGATGATGCCGTTCAATGCCCCAAATGGGAATAGATCCAGAACACTTCAGCATATCCACACGAGTCATGAGATCCACATAAGGGCAACCATGGGAGGTTGCCCCTACGAACAATCCAGCGCCATCGAATACAAACGCAACGCATGGAATTCAAATTCCGTAGAGACCGGGCCCACTCCCGGCCTTTGGAATTCTGTTTTACAAATATATTATTCAGTCAGTATCCGATCATTAATATCATAAATCAAATCCGTCAATATCTGATCGACAGCAGCCTTGATGGCAGACATATAATAAAAACGTTTCCCTTCAGGAAACCATAAATCATGTCGAGGTTTCTTGGTTGCGGTGTAAAGTTTCTGATGTACTCTGACATTATCCGGATTGTATATTTCAACGAGCATATTAATTGTTACTCGCGAATAATATTCTCCGTAATCCATTAATGAAAATCTTATCAGATACTTTCCACTATCCCCATGATCGGATCTTTCGAACTCGTAAAAAGCCGACTTTACGTATTCAGCCTGAAGAGATTTATCAAGAATATCGCCAAAATCCAGAAATTTCGTAACAGGGAAAAGGAACAGATTTCCTCTACTTTCCACATAACTGTATTCACGTGTGTATTTGTCAATTTCATATTTTGCAGACATTCGGGTTTTAGGCAGCGCATAATCATCTCCATATATTCGCAAATGCCGGTCATAACTTTTTGCCGGATATGTACACCCGGCAAATATGACAACCATTACAAGAACCGCTACTTTCGATAACATCTGCTCTCCTTGGCTCAAATCAATCTAAAATCAACGCTTCGAAAAGCATATATTGAGAAATGTTTCCAAAATATTTCAAGACAGCAATCAACATCCTGAAGATATGAAATCCAACCCCATCCAAAACCACATTTGTGCACGGGCAACCATGGGAGGTTGCCCCTACGAACAATCCAGCGCCAGCGCCATCGAACACAAACGCAACTGCATGGGGTTCAAATTCCGTAGAGGCCCTGCCCGTGGAGTTCCTAGCCCCGGAGAAATTGAAAAACCGTAGAGGCTGGGTCCCATCCCGCCCGTGGAGCTCGTAGTCCCGGCGAGATTGAAAAAACGTAGCGGCCGGGTCCCATCCCGGCCTTTCCAGATCGCCTTTACGTGTAAGCCCTTAACGTTGTTATCCGCTGATCCACAATCGGTTCACCCACCGTGAAGTGATAAACCACTTTCCATTCTGAGCCGGTCACTCCAAGCAGGTCGTGCACACGATCATCGAAGAAGCAGCCGATCCCTGTTCCACGCAGCCCGGCGGCTTCGGCTTCCAGATACAACACCTGTCCGATGGCTCCGGCTTGCCAGTGCAGATAGCGATATTGCTCGGGATGCTCAGACACCTCTGACATATCCGCCACCATGGCCAGGCTAAAGGCACTGTCTCCGGCAATGGCCTGCTGGCAGGACAGCCCGGCAGCAGTCCGGCGTGTTCCGGCTTTGATCAGCATATACAGCGGCAGGTGCTCAGGAGCCTCTGCAACCGCTTGCCACAAGAACTGTTCCCGCGTGCTGACTCGAATCTCATCCATATCATCAGGAGAACGCAGCAGTGCGTACAAGCCAGCAGGCAATCCTTCCACCTTGTGAACAAACAGGAACAAGTGGATACCACGGGTTTGAGGCAGGCTGTTCCAGGGCTGATATTCGGGTCTTGGCAAGCAGTGATCCAGCGCTGCGAAAAAGTCTCGTTGCGACATGCCCACTTCCGGATTAAACCCCTGAGCCGAGCGTCGATGACGAATAACACGGCTGGCCAGTTCATCCGCCAGATCTCCGGTGGCAGGAACCGGCTGGGGCCAGACCGTTGTGATGTCCGTTTTCGTCACTGGCCGGGAAACCGGTGTTACTGCAGACGCTTTTGCGGCTTCTTCGACCACTGGCCATTGATAGAAATGCTTTGGGTCCAGCACATTGGCCTGGCCGTACCAGATGTGTGTCAGACAGGCTGTTTCAGAGTCTGGATGCAGGTCGAGCAGATTCAGAAACAGTTCGACGTCGGCATACTCTGTCAGAGCCAACAGGCAATCGGGATGCTCGGCTTCAGCTGCGCCGAAGTCTTGTTGGCGATCCAGCCCCAACAGCTTCTCCAACGACCGATCCGTCATTGACACTGGACGAACCCGGCTGCTGTTTTGGCCATCGTTATCATGGCCAAAGACCAGAGCTGCAGAATAACTCACAGCCGCCAGTGCATGGCCGACATCCAGACAACAGTAGCGATAGGCGCGTTCGCCGTATTTCCAGGCTTCACGCCAGAACACCGAGCTGAAGCCCATCAACAGTTGCGGTCGTGGGTCATCCCACTGATGAAACACACAACGCAATTCCAGCGCATGAAGATCAGCCCGGTAGTGATAGAGACCATTCAACAGACCGTCGATATTGGCCACCAGCAGATAGCACTCGGTCGGGTGCAAATTGCCACTGGAAGGATTAACTCTCAACGACCACTTCGCCGTGCCGTATTGTTTCCAGGCCGACAAGGCCAGCGACAATTCCAGCAACAAAGCGATGCTGTCGCGATTGATACCAGTTTCAGCAGCAGGCCACTCCGGTTGCCAAAGATCGGCCCAGCTGGCCGAGAGCGTGGACGCACTGTTCTCATTGCTCCCGGGTTGCCCGGCAGACAAAGGCAATGAAATCAGCTCCGCTCCGTCGTAGCGCCGGAATGGATCTGGCTGGTTGTCCCAGTCAATGGTTTCCGGGCCAGCGGCAAAGGCACCCGGTTCATGCCGGGTACGCTGATGGTATTCCAGAATATCCATGACCTTACTGCTGCGTCACAGGATCACCGCTCACTTCGTCCGGCATGCACGTGACCAGCGCCGGATTACCGTTGGCGTCGGTAAAAGCCACCAGCAGCAGTTCCTGATTTGGATCTTCTTCCAGATGACCAGTGTTCACCAGCATGCCCATGGTGCCTGGTTCGGCAAACACGTGCTGCTCTGGGTAACCGGGCACAGAACCGTCATTCACAATCGTGGTGGTGGCAAATACGGCATCGCCTTTCTGTATTGGAGTCATAACAATATCCTGTGGGCTTTGTGGCAATTCCTTGTCGCGTTTACGACAAAATGGCTCCAGTGGATGATCAGCTCTCTCTTACAGCCGCCAACCTGCTTTATAAAAATCTATATAAAACAGTCAGTTAGCATTTCTATCAGGCCAACCAGGACTGAACAGCGATCATTCCAGACTGGAATACAGTATGCAGAGCAATAGTTTTGCCAATGCGGGATGATGTTATGACCGATGCAATGCAGCTCAGTGAAGCAACCAGCCAGTGGATGACGGAAAACGGTTTTGATCCAGCGCATCCTGCCCAAACAGGACGACACGAAGACACCGCCCTGATGGCCGCTTGCCGTAATGATGAAGAGAACATCGCCCTCGACCTGTTGCGCTTGCCAGCCGAAGCCGTTGGACTGAACCATCGCAATATGGACGGCACCAATGCCTTGTGGGCTGCAGTCGTTGCCAACAACTTTTTCCTGGCTGACAATCTGCTCGCCGCCGGTATCGATATCAATAACCTCAATGACAACGGAGCCTCTGCTCTGATGTACGCCTCATCGGCTGGTAAAACCGAGTGGGTGTCCTATCTGCTGGATATGGGAGCCGATACTCACGCCGAAACCCTGGATGGCTTTACCGCACTGGATCTGGCAGCCAACATCGACTGCCTGCGCCTGATGCGTCACGCTGTTCAATCTGCCACGGCCTAGAACCCACTATGCATCTGACTCCCGAAGACCTCAGTGCCATCTGGCTGACACTGAAGCTGGCCACGCTGGTCACTCTGATTTTGCTGGTCATCTCAACGCCAATCGCCCTGTGGCTGACACGCACACAATGTCGCCTGAAAGGCGTCGTGAATGCGGTGGTCGCCTTGCCACTGGTGTTGCCGCCCAGTGTACTCGGGTTTTATTTGTTGGTAGCCATGGGGCCGAATGGCCCGCTGGGGCAACTCACCCACGCTCTGGGACTCGGCACTCTGCCGTTTTCGTTCGCCGGTCTGGTGGTGGCCTCGGTGATCTATTCGCTACCGTTTGTGGTACAGCCGATCCAGAATGCGCTGGCATCTCTGGGTACTCGCCCTCAGGAAGTTGCGGCCACGCTGGGCGCCGGGCCATGGGATACGTTTTTCAGGGTGACACTGCCGCTGGCAAAATCCGGTTTTCTGACCGCGGCGGTGCTGGGATTTGCCCACACCGTCGGTGAGTTCGGCGTTGTTCTGATGATTGGCGGTAATATTCCCGATGAGACTCGGGTTATCTCGGTGCAGATTTATGACCATGTGGAAGCACTGGACTACGCTCAGGCGCACACCTTGTCCGGGCTGATGGTGGGTTTCTCCTTCCTGGTATTGCTGACGCTCTACGGCCTGAAAAAACCGGATGCCAGAAAAAGCGGAGGTCAATCATGGCTGTAACGTCTGCCCAGGAGCATGGCCTGTCAGCCAGACTCCGGCTCAGCCGTGAAGACTTCACGCTGGATGCCGACCTGAACCTGCCCGGAACAGGCGTTAGTGTGTTTTTTGGCCATTCCGGTTCTGGCAAAACCACCTTGCTACGCTGCCTTGCCGGTCTGGAACACGCCGCTGGCGAGGTCAGATTTCGAGGGCAAACCTGGCAAGACAGCAAGCACAACCTGCCGACCTGGAAGCGGCCACTGGCGTATGTATTTCAGGAAGCCAGCCTGTTCGATCACCTCACGGCACAGGGCAACCTCGACTTCGCCATCAAGCGCGCCCGCGGGCCAGTCACGACGGATGAGCAAAACGCCATTATCGATATGCTGGGCATTCGCCATACCCTGCCCCGTTTCCCGGCCCAGCTGTCTGGCGGTGAACGCCAGCGCGTTGCCATCGCCCGCGCCCTGTTGAGCAAACCGGCACTGCTGTTGATGGATGAACCACTGGCGTCGCTGGATGAACAGCGCAAGCAGGAAATCCTGCCCTATCTTGAACAACTCAAATCCGAACTGGCGATGCCGATTATCTACGTCACGCATTCGGTAACCGAAGTGGCCCGACTGGCGGATCATCTGGTGGCACTGGAACAAGGACGCTTAGTGGCCCAGGGGAATCTGGCGGAGACACTCGCTGACCCGGCCTTTCCGCTCAAACTCGGTGAAGAAGCCGGTGTCGTACTGGACGGCGTGGTGGCCTCCAAAGACGAACAATGGGATCTGATGTGCGTGCGGGTGAATCAGCAGCAAGACATCTGGCTGCGGGACAACGGTCATCAAACCGGCGAAAATATCCGCGCCCGAATTCTGGCGCGGGATGTCAGCCTGTCGAACACCCGACACACAGACACCAGCATCGTCAATGCCTGGCCCTGTGTGGTCGAAGCCGTTACCGACGACAGCCATCCGGCACTGGCGCTGGTGAAAGTCCGGGCCGGAGATACGCCGTTACTGTCGCGCATGACCCGACGTTCAGTTGATCACCTGCAGCTTCAACCCGGTAAAGCCGTCTGGGCGCAGGTAAAATCAGCAGCGCTGGTTTGACGGGAACAATCAGTTTGCAAGCTCACGGCGGATTGCTGTTGCTGCAATGACACCCGCAACGCGTCCTGTTTGTTCCGTTCAGCCACTACTTCGACAGATCCAGCACCACCTGGTGTCCTAGCTCGCCGGGTGTATTTTCGTAGCGCCATCCCATCCGCTCCGCCAGTTGCTGCGTCAATTGCAAACCAAGCCCAAAGCCGAGATCCTGGCCAGCGCTATCCGCCTGATGATTGACATTGTCGATCCTGATCAGCCCCTGCTGCTGGGTAATGGTGACGGTTCCCTCCCAGGTATGTTGAAAGGCATTGCGAATCAGATTCCCCAGCACAATCCGCAGTGGTGTCTCCGGCAGCTCGGCACTCCAGTTCTTATCCAGCGCCAGTTCCATCGTCACCGCCTTGTTATTCAGCAAAAACTGCAGTTCATCGCAGAGCTGCTGAATCAGCACCGCAGGACAGCGGGGCTGTTCTGGCAGCGGGTTCACATCCTCCCGGCTTAGCCACAGCAGGGTCTCGGTCAACTGAGACATGGTGACACCAGCACGTTCCAGACGTTCCAGGGTGACTGCCACCCGGTGATCCTGAATATCGAAGCCACGGTCGGACATCCGCCCCAGCAACTCGATATTGTTGCGGATAACAGCGATAGGGGTTCTCAGTTCATGGCTGGCATAACGCAGGAAGGCCTGTTCGCGGGCCAGCGTCTCCTGTACCCGGCTCATGCTGGCATGAATCAGGCCTGCCAGTTCGTTCAGTTCCGGATATCCGAAATCCGGGGTATCACGTTGCATGGATTCCGAATCCAGCTGCCGGGTCCAGTCCAGAAGTCGTCCGGTCGGACCGGCAATCATCAGGTACAGCAGCGCCGCAATGAACCCCACCAGGGCCACGGCAATCGCCGCCACCAGCAAGAGGGTATGTCGACTGTCGTCAAGGCTCTGATCAAACAAGGATCCCGACTGTGGGCGAGACATGGACGTACTGATGTACCAGTACTCCGGATCATCACTTCCAGTCTGCTGGCCCACGGTGTAGCGCATCACAAAGTGAACCACATCCGGCTTGCGGTTCCAGCGGCCATTGTGTTGTTTGTAGAGCACCATTGGCTGCTCGGGTGGCTCGGAGAAAGCATCACGGATTGATTGTGGTAACTCTTGCCAGTCCCTGGCCCAGTCGTATTCGTTAAACCGTCCGCGGGTCTTGCCTTGCGAACCGCTTTTTGAAAGCGTCGTCATGGTACGTTCCATATCCCCCAGCAGCACAGAATCCAGCCCCCGGAACAGATACTCACCAGTCAACAGCGAATAGCCCAGCGCCAGAACCACACCCAACAGCAGAAAAGCGGTGATAATCAGTGTTTTCAGTTTCATTCAGATCACCCGGCAAACAGCGATCAAAGGGAGGGGGAGCGAATGACGAAACCTTGCCCCGGTACAGTCTGAATCAACGGTGTTTCAAACGGCTCGTCCACCGCCTTGCGCAGTTTGAACATATGGACCTTGAGGCTGTTGCTGTCTGGCCATTCATTCCCCCAGACCACTCGACACAGGTCATCACGACTGACGACCTCAGGTGATGCCCGAAGCAGGGTTTCCAGCAAAGTCCAGCCCGTTGGAGAGAGTGCAATCGCCTGGCCGGATCGGGTCAGGCTGTGCGTCGTCAGGTTCATCTCCAGATCAGCGCAGCGCAAACGCCGGACCAGACCACTGCGACGCTTGGAAAGCGCCTGCACCCGCACCACCAGCTCCTGCATTTCAAACGGCTTGACCAGATAATCATCCGTACCGGCCTGAAATCCTTCCAGTTTGTCATCCAGCTGGTCTCTGGCCGTAAGCATCAATACCGGGGTATCCAGTCCCAGCTGACGCACTTTTTGGCACAGCGTGATGCCGTCCATACGCGGCAAGTTCAAATCCAGCAGCAAAACGTCATAGCGGTTGGTTTCAATCAGGTTAAGCCCGGCAACGCCGTTGCTGGCGTGGTCGCAATGAATGTCATCCAGTACGAGATAATCAATCAGGGTCGCTGCCAGATCCAGATCGTCTTCTACCAGCAACGCTGTCGTCATGCTCTTTCTCCACTTGCTTCAAACCTGGTAAAGCGTTGTTTCAGTTTACCCGCCAACTTGCTGCCCTGCTCCATGCCATCGTGTTGAATCGCCAGCAGTGACGGTATCAAAATCAACGTAATCACGGTCGCAAACATAATGCCGTAACCCAGTGATACCGCCGCAGGAATCAGGAACTGGGCCTGAAAATCGGTCTCGCTCAACAGCGGTAACAATCCGGCAAAGGTGGTGAATGAGGTCAGCAGCACCGCCCGCAACCGGTCTCTGGCCGCTGCACTGATGGCCTCGTTAAAGTGATCAGAATCCGGGTGCAGCTCGTTAAACCGGGATACCAGCAACAGGCTGTCGTTCACCACCACGCCGCTCAGGGCAATGATGCCGTTAAACGACAGAATGCTCAGTGGCAAGTCGTTGATCCAGTGTCCAAGAACAGCACCGGTAACACCAAACGGAATCGCAGTCATGATCAACATCGGCTGCACATACGACTTCAATGGCACCGCCAGCAGGATGTAAATAATCAGCATGGCCACCAGAAACATGCTGGTCATGCTCGATTGGGTCTCAGCCTGTTCTTCCGCTTCACCGGCAAAGTGAATATCCAGCCCCGGATATTTTTGCTGCAGCACAGGCGCTACGTCCTGCTTCATCCGCTCTACCAGCTCGGTAGACGACAATACGTCCTTGTCCACATCCGACTGAATGAACACAGCGCGCTTGCCATCAATGCGGGTGATGCTGTCGCGGGAGTAGCCGTAGCGGATGCCAGCCACAGCAGACAGCGGCAACACGGTACCGTCATTGGTTCGAATACGGGCATTCAACACATCCGATGTGGTTTGACGCTGCGCTTCGGGATAACGCACCTTCACTTCAATTTCATCAGCACCACGCTGGTAACGCTGCACAATCTGGCCACTGAAGGCCTGGAATACCTGTGTTGCCAGAGATTGGGTATCCAGCCCCAGCGACTGCCCCAGCGCGTTCAGTTGCAGTCTGATCATCGGCTGGGTCGGATCGAGGTTGTCCTCTATCGCACTCACCCCCCTGGTCGAAGCCAGAATATCGCGGAGTTCATGCCCGGCATTTTCCAGCACATCGTCATTGCTGGCCCGCAGCTCCACACGGAAAGCCGATACCATGCGGCGACGATTCAAGACACTGATGGTACGCACCCCTTCTGGCTGACCCGCCGCTGCTTTCCACAACGGCGTAAAGGCTTCCATGTCGTACACCGCCTCATCCGACAACTCAACCGTTACCTGACCAGCCTGATCCGACTGTGACAGCACCTGTAAATGGGCAATGCCGCCTTCTCCCAACTTGCGGTCGATTTCCAGGGCTTTCTGTTCCAGTGTCAGCAACACCTTGTGGGTCTGACCATAACTGGCATCCTGCTCCATACTCACCTGGGCCTGAACCGTATCGCTGACCACATCCGGAAAGAAACTGATGCGCAGCGCCCCGGTAAAGGGCATCCCCATCACCAGGATAAAAACTCCGATAAAACCCACCACCACGGCATAGCGATATGCCAATGCGGTCTCGATCACATGGCGGTAGACACGCTCGTTAAACCACTGCAGAGCAGCATCGCAAGCCTGCTGCAACCGATTCCAGCCCGCCAGCAGGCCTCGCCCGACTTCCCGTCGATGGGTGTTCAGATGCGACAGGTGTGCAGGCAGAATCAGCTTTGACTCCACCACCGACAACAACAAACAAATGGTAACGATGGCAGCAAACTGGCCGTAGAGATTGCCTAACCCACCCTCGATATTCGACAAGGCATAAAACGCAGCCACCGTTGTAAACACCCCAAACAGAGTAGGAATAGCCACCCGCAAGGTTCCAGAGATGGTATTGCGCAAGGTGTCGCCATAGCGTCGCCGCTCGGTGTAGACGCTTTCGCCAACCACCACGGCATCATCCACCACAATCCCCAGCGCCATGATAAAACCGAAGGTCGTGAACTCATTCAGGGTTAACCCGGCCCAGCTGTCGCCCATAAAATACAGGGTGCCGAAGAAGATAAACGGCAATCCCATCGCGACCCAGAAGGCCACAGTCAGATTCAGAAACAGAGCCAGCAGAATGAACACCAGCAGAATGCCGGTAGCGGCATTCGTCACCATCAGGTCCAGACGCTGATCAATGCTCTCGCTGCGGTCGTACCAGGTTTCCAGTGACACAGTATCGGGCAAGCGGCCATTCTCCATCCACGCCTGAACCACGTCCCGTGCGGCCACAACACTGTCGCTGATGTCATCCTCTCCTGTGGTGACAACCTGCAGGGCAATACTGCTGCGACCCTGAAAGCGGCTTAACACGGCATTGGTGTCATCCCAGGTGTCCAGAACACTGGCAACGTCCCCCAACAGCAACTGGCGGCCACTTGCCAGTGTCATCAATGGCAAACTGGCAAAATCCATCGACCTATACGCCTGCTCTGAAGCCTTCAGCTGAAGATACAGCTGTTCGTTGCTCAGAACGGCGGTCATGCTGGCCGATGAACCGGCGTTGATGGCCTCTTCCACATCGCTCAGAGACAGGCCATGAGCCTGCAAGCGGCCTTCGTCAATTTCGATCACCATTTGCGGATCGAGCCAGCCCGACTCCATGACCTGACTGATGTTCGATTTGGCCAGCAGATCGTATTTGAACTCGGTACCCAGCTGTTGCAAGGTCTGGCGATCCACATCGCCGTAGAGCTGAATCCAGATCGCATGCTCTTCGCGCTGGGCTTTTTCGATCACCGGATTCCTGGCGTCGGCGGGAAAGGTGGAAATGCCGTCCACCGCTGCCGTGACATCCTGTTTCAGTACATCCAGATCGTAATCGGACACCCGTTCGATGGTCACGGTCGAGCCCGAACCATTGGAAGACGAGGTGACAGACTCAATACCAATCACATCTTGCAGGGCTTCTTCTATCTTGATGGCAAGGCCTTCTTCGGACTGCTGGGCAGAACCGCTGTCGTAGCGGATCGACACCGTAACCTTGTCAGGTTCCATGCTGGGAAATGCTTCCTTGCGCAGCGAGCCAATCTGCAAGATGCCGAGGGCCATCACCAAAATCATCAGCAGATTGGCGGCAACCTGATTTTGTGCGAACCAGCCGATCACTCCGCCTCCGACCGGACTGCTGGAGGACTTAATCATGAGACGCGACCTCCTTCTCCTGTCCGACCGGTTCAGGGATCACACGAACCCCTTCGGTGTAGCTGGACAACGGATGGGCCACAACCTGCCGGGTACCGGCCAACGCGGCAGGAACCTGCACATAAATCCACTCGGCATCACTGAAGAGTACATCAGCGCCAAAGCGTGACAGGGTCTGATCCGCACTGATATACCAGATCTCTCCCCGCTGACTCAAAGCCGATGCTGGCAGCTTCCACAGGTTATCAACCGCCCTGCCTGGCAGGCTTGCCTGCACAAAGGTACCGGGGTAAAACACCGGGGTTTGATCCAATGGTTTGTCCACGGCAACCACCAGCGAGCGTTGACGGGTTTCGTCATCCGCATGTCGCTGCACCCGCGTCACATAGCCTTGCCACACATCACCGGATTCCACCGAGGTCAGCGTCACTGGCCAGTTGCCGGAAGTGAGTTCCGCCAAGTCCGGCAACATTGCCCACTCGCGTTCGGACAAGGCCAGCGTCACTTCCATACGATCGGTGCTGTAGAGAGTGGCCACCTCGTCACCGGTATTGAGAAACGTGCCCGGTGTCACCAGACGTTCAACCACCAGGGCATTAAAAGGTGCACGAATACGCGTCCACTGCATGTCCTTCCGGGCACTGACGAGGCTGCTCCGGGCATCTTCCAGGCCGACTTTGGCAGCCTTCAGCTGCGGCTGGTACAGCAACAGAGGTGACGCGGGCTGGCCATCAAGACCGGAAACCTTCCATTCCGCTTCGGCGTTTTCCGCTTCGCGCCGGGCTTCCAGCAAAGTAACTTCTGCATCCGCCAGATTCTTCTTTGCTGCTGCAACGGCGTTTTGATAACTGCTGTTCTCCAGCGCCGCCAGCAGGGCACCCTTGTTCAGCAAGGCCCCGGCTTCGAAGCTGTTGGACAACTGTTCTACAACACCGGAAACCCGCGCCCGGAGTGTGAGTTCATAACGGGCGCTGGCAGAGCCATAACCATTCAGGCTGGCCTGGTATTTTCCCGGAGTTACCACAACCACGCCGATGGATGCCCGGTTTTGTGTTTTTTTCCTGGCGCTGTTGGCGCCCCTGGCGGGGTCCGGTTGAGTGGCTGCGCCGCCATTGCCTTGAGGGTTTTCTCCAGCGGGTTTCTCTCCACCGGGTTCTGGGCCACCCATCCCCGGAGGCCCACCAGCAGCCCCCATCTGGGCGTTATTCCAGAGCACCACCCCACCGACAAACACGACGGCGACCATAAACCAGAGTACTTTATTTTTTCGGGAAACAGCTGTCGGAGCCACAGCCCCCGTTGATTGGTGGCTGCTCATTTAAGCGTCTCCTCGACAGGTGAGTTGTCAGCAACGTTCAGGGTTGAAGAATCAAGGTAGGAACGGACGCCGGGCAATCCCAACGCCAGCCCCAGGGAAATACGGTTGCTCAGATGCTGGTATTGCAATGAATGGGCACTGTCCTCCAGATCAAGGCGCGACTGTTTCACATTCAACAAGTCCCGCAGCGAAGCCAGCCCGGCCCGGTAGCGCAATACATAGCGGGATTCATTGTCACGTGCGCTGCCCAGAGCCACGTCAATGGCGGACATTCGCTGGACCAGAGCCCGTTCCTTGTCCAGTGCGTTCTCCACTTCGGTCACCGCTGTCAGCAGCGTCTCCCGATAGGACTGTGCGGCTTCGGCAACCGCATATTCGGCTTTTTGAGCGTTGGCTTTTAACTCACCACCGCGAAATAACGGTGCTGACAGTTGTCCCAACAGGCTCCAGAGAGGGTTTTGAAACAGGGCTTCCGAAGGGGAGGTGGCGCTGTCGCTATACGCTGCGGTCAGGCTCAAACTCGGCAGCATGTCCTTGTATGCAACGTCGCGGCTGAATTCAGCCGCTTCCAGCCCATGCCACGCAGCCTGCAAATCCGGCCGCCGTTCAAGCGTCTGTTCTGGCAATTCGGCAACGGGCATGGCGACTGTGGGAAATTCATCGGCCAGCGAAAAGCCCAGCGCCTGAAGCTCACCATCCGTTGCAACGCCAACCAAACCTCTCAAGGTACGGCGAGCCTCGGCCAGCTGATACTGGTCGTCTGCCAGAGTCGATCGGGCGGACGCCAATGAGGATCGAGCGCTGTCCAGGTCATCCACTGAGCCAATACCCGTGCGATAACGCTGAACGGTCGACTGATGGTTCTGTTCGAGTGCCTCGACACGCTGTTGTTGAACCTGCAAGGACTTGTTCAAATGAATCAGAGTCAGCCAGGCGTCAATCAGACTCGCAACCAGTGAATCGCGAGCAGACTGGAACAATGCCTCCTGTTGCGCCACATCCGCCAGTGCAGCGGCGTGGCTGTCATCCAGTTTTGACCATAAATCCAGCTCCCAACTCACCGACACTTCGGCAGTGAACCGGTCGTCACTGGCCTCAGTCCGCTGGCCAGAAAAACCGAGGTCTGCGTCTGGCAATCGACTCGCGGCTGTTACCCGCGCCTGCGCCCTGGCTTGCTTGAGGGTGTACAAGGTCTGCTGCAAACCCGGATTGGCCTGCAGGCTCTTGCTGATCAGGTCAGCGAGCTGTGAGTCATCCAGCAGTTCGCTCAGGCTGACCGTCGCTGTTGCTGGATTCACCGCCTCTTGCTTACTGGCCAGGTTGTTCCCCAGCGCATCGCGCTCTGAGACCACCGGTTCCCGATAATCTGTCCGGGTCGAAAAACCCGAACAGCCCGCCAACAGAGATGTGAGCACCAGTGCTCCCACTACCTTCAGTCGAACAGCTGAGGGTCGTACCCGAAAAAAGCCTCGCCGTAAGGCCATAACATACGCTCCGTATTCAAATTACGGACATGCTATGCAACCACCGGTTATCGGAGGGTTAACGAATGAGAGGAACAATCAGTTTGCAAGCTCACGGCGAACGATGTCCGTGCCAGCACTTAATGCATTCAGCTTGCCTCGGGCAACTTCACGAGACAGCGGCGCCATACCGCAGTTGGTGCAGGGATAGAGCTTGTCGGCGTCGACGTATTGCAGCGCCTTGCGCAGAGTTGCGGCGACTTCCTCTGGTGTTTCAACGGTGTTGGTGGCCACATCAATGGCGCCGACCATGATCTTCTTGCCACGCACCAGCTCCAGCAGCTCGATCGGTACACGTGAGTTGTGACACTCCAGCGAGATGATGTCGATACTGGATTGTTGCAGCCGGGGGAAAACCTCTTCGTACTGACGCCATTCGGAACCCAGGGTTTTCTTCCAGTCAGTATTGGCCTTGATGCCGTAACCGTAGCAAATATGCACGGCGGTTTCGCATTTCAATCCTTCAATAGCTTTCTCCAGGCAGGCTATGCCCCAGGCGTTCACCTCATCGAAGAAGACGTTAAAAGCGGGTTCATCAAACTGGATGATGTCGACCCCGGCGGCTTCCAGTTCTTTGGCTTCCTGATTGAGGATTTTGGCAAATTCCCAGGCCAGTTTTTCGCGGCTTTTATAGTGATCGTCATACAGGGTGTCGATCATGGTCATCGGCCCCGGTAAGGCCCATTTGATGGTCTGATCAGTTTGCTGGCGCAGAAACCTGGCGTCCTCAACAAACACCGGTTTGGGGCGGCTCACCGGGCCAACCACTGTTGGCACACTGGCGTCGTAGCGGTCGCGGATTTTAACGGTCTGGCGCTTCTCGAAATCAACACCTTCCAGGTGTTCGATAAAGGTAGTAACGAAGTGCTGGCGGGTTTGTTCGCCGTCGCTGACGATATCGACCCCGGCGGATTGCTGTTCCTGCAATGACACGCGCAGTGCGTCCTGTTTGCCGCGTGTTAATTCGTCACCAGTCAGTTTCCAGGGCGACCAGAGTTTCTCGGGTTCTGCCAGCCAGGAGGGCTTGGGCAAACTGCCCGCAGTGGATGTGGGCAATAATGTTTTCATAATAAATACTGCTTTATATTCGGTTTGAACAAGTCTCCCCGCTGCTAGCCGATCATCGGCAGAGCGGGGAATAAAGAAATATGACGAGACCTTAAATCGCGCAGTTCGCAGACCACTGTGCCAGCACCGACTGATACGGCTTGATGAAATTCTCTTCAGCAAATTTGCCCTGCTGGATCGCCAATTGACTGCGCTCTTCGCGGTCATACACGATTTGCGTCAGCGAGTGATCGAGGTTTTTCAAATCCGGCTGATAACACTTTCCGGCCACAGCATTGGCGTTGTAAATCTCGGGGCGATAAATCTTCTGGAAGGTTTCCATGGTGCTGATGGTGCTGATCAACTCCAGGTTGGTGTAGTCGTTCAGCAAGTCTCCAAAGAAATAAAAGGCCAGCGGCGCAACGCTGTTTGGCGGCATAAAGTAGCGCACCTGCAGACCCATCTTCCTGAAATACTGCTCGGTCAACGACGACTCATTGGGCACATATTCAAAGCCCAGCACCGGATGCTGGTTTTCGGTTCGATGGTAGACCTTGTTGTCGGAGACGCTGAGGCAAATCACCGGAAGCTTGGTGAAATGCTGCTTGTAAACCTCCGAATTGACGAAGTACTTAAACAGCTTGCCGTGGAGGTCGCCGAAGTCATCCGGGATGCTGAATGTCGGCTGGTCCCGGTTGTGGTCCAGCAACAACACACTGAAGTCGTAGTCCCGGACGTAGGACGAAAAGTTATTTCCAACAATGCCTTCGATGCGTTCGTTGGTGTTGCGATCCAGAATGTTGGTTTTCAATATTTCAATGGAGGGAAAGCTCTGGTCACTGCCTTCGATATCCATATCGACAGAGATGATTTCCAGCTCCACTGCATAGCGGTCACCGTTGGGGTTATCCCAATGCGCCATCGCATTAAAACTGTTGTCGATCATCATCAGGGCATTACGCAGGTTGTTCTGACGGCGCTCGCCGCGAGCCAGATTGGCGAAATTGGTGGTAATGCGAGTGCTGTCAGACGGACGATAGTTTTCGTCGAAACCAATACTCTTGATAGAAAAAGTAAAACCTGTGCTCATGATGATCCGATGTCCTGTTTTCCGGGATAAACCCTGAATGGCTTTCTTGCTCTTCCCGTGTTGAGAGCAGAGTGTGTTTTATACCCGGATCAGATCATGAGTAAAATTGTTTATATCTCATAAAAACATGAGACCACCTCATAAAGGCTCAGGATTTGACGCATCTTTCCCATCCGGCAGGCACAACCCCTGTGGCTGTTTATCAATTCTGGCACCCGGTTAATGGATGCTTTTGCATTCGTACACAGCGCCCATATACTGTATAAAAAAACAGTTCAGGATATTTCATGCGCCTGTTTATCGCCGAGAAACCCTCATTGGGCCGAGCCATTGCCGCTGTGCTTCCCAAGCCGCATAACAAGGGTGAGGGCTTTATTCGCGCCTCGAACGGCGATGTGGTCAGCTGGTGCATTGGCCACTTGCTGGAGCAGGCGGAGCCGGAAACCTATAACCCGGTGTTCAAACAGTGGCAGCTGGATCACCTACCCATCATGCCGGATCAATGGCAGCTACAACCCAAGTCCCAGACCCGCAAGCAACTGTCGGTGTTACGCAAACTGGTGAAAGAAGCCGGTGAACTGGTACACGCCGGAGACCCCGACCGTGAAGGCCAGTTACTGGTCGATGAAGTGATCAGCTATCTCAAGGTACCGAATCAGAAACGGCGCAGTATGAAGCGACTGTTAGTCAGTGATCTGAACCCGCAAGCGGTCAGCCGGGCACTGGGCCAATTGCGCTCGAACCAGGATTTTGTGCCCTTGTCCACATCGGCACTGGCCCGTAGCCGGGCCGACTGGTTGTACGGCATCAATCTGACGCGGGCCTGCACCATTCGTGGCCGTCAGGGCGGCTTGAAACAGGTGTTATCCGTAGGGCGGGTGCAAACGCCGGTACTGGGGCTGGTTGTACGGCGTGATCAGGAAATCCACCAGTTTGTCAGCCACCCCTACTACGAAGTGCGAGCGGCGATTCACCTGACGCCAGATGCCCCACTGAGCTTTTACGCTCGCTGGCAACCCAGTGACGCCTGTGCTCCGCATCAGGATGAGGAAGGCCGGGTGCTGAACCCGAAACTGGCCGAAACCGTTGCCCGTCGCATTCGCAACCAGCCCGCTACGGTCGATAAGGTGGAACGCAAGGAAAAGCAACAGGCCGCACCACTCCCCTTCAACCTCTCGACCCTGCAAATCAGCGCTGCGAAAGCCTTCGGACTCAGCGCCCAGCAGGTACTGGACGGGTGTCAGAACCTGTATGAAAAGCATCAGTTGATTACCTACCCGCGTTCGGATTGCAGCTATTTACCCTCCGATCACTTCGCCCAGCGTCAGTCGGTGGTCAATGCCATCGCCAGCACCAGGAGTACCCAACTCAACGATGTAATTCAGAATGTCGATTTGTCGCGGCGCAGCAAAGCCTGGAACGACAGCCAGGTCGACGCCCACCACGCCATTATCCCCACTGAGAAAACGGCCAATCTGAACAACTTGCCCAGAGCCGAGCAGCAGCTCTACCAGATGATTGCCCGGCAGTATCTGTTGCAGTTTTATCCGCCTTTTCGTTATGCCGATACCCGGGTTGAATTGATCATCGACGGGGGTCGCTTTGTCGCAACCGAACGGGAAACGCTTGATCCCGGCTGGAAAGCGGCGATGCCGACCCGCTCCGGCAATGCCAATGAGCATGGCAGTTCCGACTCAGCGGATGGCGAGACGCGCAAACAGCCACTGCCCAAACTGGAACCACAGCAGGCCGTCTGGAGTGGCGAGCCGCAGGTGGATGAAAAACACACCCAGCCTCCGGCGCACTTTACCGACGCCACCTTGCTGGCTGCGATGACCGGCATTAACCGCTTTGTGAAAGATCAGGCACTGAAGAAAATCCTGAAAGACACCGACGGACTGGGCACCGAAGCAACCCGCGCCAGCATTATCGAACTGCTGTTCAAACGACAGTTTTTACAGCGTCAGGGCAAACAGATACGAGCCACAGAACTGGGCAGCGCCCTGATCAACACCCTGCCGGAATCCACCACCGTGCCGGACATGACCGCCCACTGGGAACGACAACTGAGTGATATCAGTGACCGACAGCTGAACTATCAGGGCTTTATGAACCCGTTACAGAACCGCCTGCAACAGCTGGTTGGGGAAGCCGCACAAATTGATACCCAGGCGTTTGCGGGCATCAGGATGAACACACCATCCCGGAAAAAGAGGCGACAGGGCAAGCCTTCCAGCGTAAAAAAGAAGTCACCAACTCGTCAGAACGTCCGAAGCAAGTCTGAGCACTGAACACAGATCAATATTTCTTCGAACTAATTGGTCAAACCTGTCTCAATATGCTCATGACTTTCATGGCCAGAAGCACCTGTTTCTGGCTATTCTGACTGAGTGGGAAGCCTGAAAGCGCTTTCGATATCCCAGAAAGGATGGAGAACAGGATGCCCAGAATATTCTTGTATGTTGGATTGTTGCTCCTGCTCGACCTTACTTCCGACAGGTCTGAGGTTGCATCATTTTCCAATCAGCTCGATGAGCTACAGGTACAGTCCGAACCTGCTGATATTCGCTTGCTGGCGGATATTGATACCGATCAGGATTCGATCCAGGGCTCTGCTGACTTCAGAAAGCCATGCTGCTCCATAAGCTTGCAGCCAGGGCATCTATTACCACTGACTCCGTTTACCCCACTGCATTTTCTTCATATTCGGGCACCCCCTGTTTTCAGCGTTTGATAACGATCTACCGGTTATGCCGGTTAGCAATACCAATACATCAATCGACATCAAACGCTGCCGGTCTGAACCAGGCCTGCAGCCATAAGGAAACCTGACTATGACTCATTTAACTCTGCATTCCGTATCAGCCATTGACGAGCTGGCCTGGCCTGAAAGCCCCTTTCAGCTGACTCTGGAAAGCCCGGCAACTACTTTTTTTACTGACTTTACCGTGAGTGAACCATTGGTAATCAAGTCAAATATCAAAGCTGCTGCGGCCCGCAAGGTCATGCTGAAAACACATGTACGTCTGAAACTGGTGGTGAACGACAAGAAACAGTTCGTGGGGATCATTTCATCGGAAGATCTGAGTGAACAAAATCTGCTCCGCACTGCCGGAGCCATGAATCACGATGATCTGATGGTGACTGACCTGATGACCCGTAAACAGGACTTGCTTGCTCTCAGTCTGACAGAAGTGGATCAAAGCTCTATCGGGGATATTGTGAACTTCCTGAAAGACAATCATCGCCAGCATTGTCTGGTCATTGATGGTGCTAACCATAAAATACGCGGCATTTTTTCAGCCAGTGATATATCCCGGAAACTCAAGTTACCTGTGAATATTCAGGAGCAATCCAGCTTCTACAAGGTGTTTGCAGCAGTCTCCTGACTCTAGCGGAACGGCGGCCAGTCAGCAGACTGAGCTGCCGTTCAAGCAGATTCCATTCAGGATTCAGCAACGCACTGACTTACCTAAACCCCAAATTGTCTTACATACAAAAAACCAAGCGTTTATGGAAAGATTGACGCATTTCCAACGCTCCTACGGTTTGGAATGTTGTTGATTCTTGTAGGGGCGACCTCCCATGGCTACCCGTTGTATGTTCCGGGCCGGGATGGGACCCGGCCCCTACGTATGAATCTGTTTCTCCGCCCGTCTCAACCGATTAACGTATTTTCATCGATCTCGTAGGCGCGACCTCCCATGGTCGCCCTACGTATGTTCCAGGCCGGGATGGGACCCGGCCCCTACGTATGAATCTGTTTCTCCGCCCGTCTCAACCGATTAACGTATTTTCATCGATCTCGTAGGGGCAACCTCCCATGGTTGCCCTACGTATGTTCCAGGCCGGGATGGGACCCGGCCGCTACGGTTTGGAATGTTGTTGATTCTTGTAGGGGCAACCTCCCATGGTTGCCCTAGGTATGTTCCAGGCCGGGATGGGACCCGGCCCCTACGGTTTGGAATATTGTTGATTCTTGTAGGGGCAACCTCCCATGGTTGCCCTTGGTATGTTCCGGGTCGGGATGGGACCCGGCCCCTGCGTTTGAGTGTATTTATTCATCGCCGTGCATATGGATGTATCTACCCTTGGCTTTCAATGGCCCTGAACCAATCAGTCACTTTCGCCCCATAGATATTCGTCGATTTCTTTCATCAGAAATGCGTTGTCGGAGACGTTGGCAGCGACGGCTTCGGCTTCTTCACGAGTGTAGCCATGCAGGGTAAAGCTGGTACTTCCAGCTGGGTCACCGTCGTAGACCAGCTGGATAATCAGCAGCCAGTCGTCCATGGAGTGGGTGGGACGGAGTTCAATGGCGGCCTGAAGTCGGCCTTCAAGCAAGGTGATGTAGTGTTGCGATTCATCCATCAGCTCGCCTCGTGCACGATGTCCGAGTAGACCTTGAGGTGTTGAACCAGTGCGGCGTCCATAGTGGTGACGTGAAGGCTGAACCAGCCCGGCAGTGTTTCCATGGCGTAGGCGCGACAGAAGTTGATGCGTCCGCGGTCCAGTCGGGTCAGGAACTGTTCGAAGTCGCCCAGTACCCGCCGGTGTTCGCCCCGGTGTTCCGCTATCGCCGGATACTGGCTTTCTTCCATCAGCTGGTTTTCACGCTCGAAGTGGGCTTTTACTTCGTCGGCCAGCTGCCTGAACAGGGCCGGGAATTCCGCATTGGATGCCTCCAGCACCTGATGCAACAGTTGCTCAAAGTTGGCGTGATCGCTGTCGATTTCCGGGTTGCCCAGCGCCGGGGCCAGGGTGTGGGAGGTTTCCATTATTGATTGATCCTCTCTGCGTCCGGGTAGAGTTCTTCATCGTCGGTTTCTTCCGACAGTGCCAGCGCCAGTTGGTACACCACGCTGCTGCCGATTTCGTCGTCGGTATCCAGCTCCTGAAGCTTGTTGAGTACGGCCTCGGCACGGGCGATATTGCCCTGCCGCAAGCTGACAAACCCCAGCGCTTTCATGCTGTAGAGGTAGCAGCGAACATCTCCGGTTGCGCCTTTCCAGCTAGCCGATGTGGCCGTCAACTGTCGCCAGTCCCGGTCGATGCCAACCCGTTCTGCCGCTTGTGCCAGCACCTTGCAGATCAGAGCTTCGGCCTTGTCGTGTTGACCGTCATAGGCGTACATTTTGAACAGCGCAACCTGGGTTTCGAGCCGATGTGGCAATTGCTCTATCACGATCTGTAACAGGCGTTCGGCCCGTTGCCAGTCATGCGTCACGTCGATCGGTTCTCGCATCAGTCGTTGCAGCTCCAGCGACGCCAGGGTGTCCTGATGAATCGGTGTATCCGCAAACAGGTCACGAATCTGCATGGTCGACTCCTTGTTGATCGGCTGGCTGCCTAACGGGTAATAACCCCTGTTCCCTGAGCCGTGCCTTGAAGCGTTTCATCACCGGGCGGGAAATCGCGGTTTCTGCCAGTACCCGCGTTTCATAAATCTGATCCCGAATCTCTTCATCCAGTCGACCGTGCTGGGCCTTCCACGACAGCGCTTTTGCAATGCGTCGATGAATCGGCTGACCCAGGTGAATGCCCTTTTGCTGTCGCACAGCCAGATAAAGATGCGTCATGATGACCTTTTCCACATCCGGCATTTTGCATTTGCCATCCAGTACCTTGAGCATTACCGCGGTGGCGCAGTCCACTTCCGGCGGTGTGAGCACATGCTCTGCTACCCAGTCGAGAACCTGAGTGGCATTCGGGCCCTGTCCCGGCGTCCGCGATGCATTGGACGAGCTGCTGCTCCCACCGCTGCTGATGTTCAGGCTTAACATGCGGTTGCGGACAGACGGCGAGCGACTGCCTCCCTTACCTCGACGTCCTCGTCATTCACCAACGGTTGCAGTGATTCCAGTGGCGCATTGGCCACGGCTTCGAGCCTGACCATCCAGTCCGGGTCTTGCAGCATCACCACCACATCTTCACCTGTCAGACGCGACGCCACGATTCGCCGCACTTCGGATTCCTGATCCCGTGCCATCATGGCCAATGTTTCGGTGGGAAGCCGCTCGGCCACTCGTTTGCGCACCTGGCGGTCAGGGTCTCGGATAAAGCGGAACAATCGGCCTGCCGGCAAGCGCTGAACCACGTAGGTGCGCACCAGATAGTCATCGTCTGTGGCCATCTCTTCGATCTGTTCAGCAGGCAAGCGATCTGCGACGGTGATGCGTACTTCCCTGTCCGGGTCTTTCATCATGGCGTGTAGCTGATCCGGCGGTAGCCGATAGGCCACTGCCCGACGCACGGCCTCATCCGGGTCGCGAATCATGCTGGCGATTGCCGCGACGGGTACGTAGCGAACGGCGATGGCACGACGCTCCCAGAAACCGTCGTTCAGGTATTTCGGGGCCAGCTCAGGGTTGTAACGCAGGAAGCGGTCGATCTGGCGGCCGCTGTCGACCACCACACAGACATCACCGGGCACACAACGGCCCGCCAGCAGCAAGCTGGCGCGGTAACGACATTGTCGGCAGTCGCCGATGGGCGTCAGATCGTTATCGTCATTCATGTCCGGTCTCCTGACGGTTAAAAGATTGTGATCAGTCTTCCACGCATTCGGCAAACACCAGACCGGAAGCAATTTCCTCGTCGTTGGTCAGCGTCGAGCAGTGGTCTCTGGAATCCACCAGATAAAGCTTGAACGTCGGTCGTTCGAGGTAAGGTTTGCCGACGTTGATGTCGTCTTCCATACACCAGGTGAAGTGATGGCCTTCGTACTGGTCTCGCAATTGGGACAGTGTCTGTTCGCTCAGTCCCTGTTGCTCCACGAACTCAGTCATGGCGAGAATGTCTTGCGGGTTCATCATGATCATCTCTCCCGGAAAGGGTCGAATTGGACGTGTCTGGTCTGCTACTGCCTCGCATTAGGTTGTCCATCCAGGGCGGCGGACTGCCCGACATCACATCCTGCAGCGATGCCAGCAATCGATCGGCGGTTTGCGGTACCCCGACTCGCAATGGATGTACTCCGGCACGCACCACACTGGCAGCAGCGGTTGCCCCCAGAGTCAGTGCACACAGCACATGGCAGTCGCCAATCAGGCAGGCGCGGGCTTCGAACCGCACGCTGGCGTTGCCACTGACGGTGACTTCGCGGATATCAATCAATCGGGCTTCCTGTACCGACACCTGATAGATCAGAAAACGGGCACAGGTGCCGTAAGCGGCGTCGATTCGATCACTGCGATTGGAGGCACAGGCGACCCGGATTGATCCAGGCATGTCGCCATTGCGGTAGGTCCGGGTTGGCGGCAAGGTGGCACGCATGTCGACGCCGTGACCGCGCAAACTGGCCAGCGCCTGACGCAGTTGCTCATCCTGATAGCCGTGCAGTTGTCGTCCACCCGATTGCCTCAGGCGCTTGAGCCGCAGCTTTTTGACCCGCTCAACTGTCAACGGTAGTCCAACGGCGCGAATCAGAATGGATACCCAGTCATCCAGCTCGATACCCGGCAATGACCGGCTGGCCATTCCAATGCGCAACGCCATGTCATCGCTAAGGCGATGCGGGGCCATGGGTTACTCTCCAACGCCCCGACGGGCGCGGATGGTGATCGGCAAATCCGGCTTGCCCGGCAATTTGTCGATGATGAAACTGGTGCCATCGGTCAGGGTCAGCTCGCCACCCCAGGCATCGTCGGAATCGAATTCAACGGAAGCGATGGTGTCTTCCAGATCTTTCTTGGGAACGTACAAGGTCAACACACCTGCATCGTTCTCGCGCAGCATTACGTTTGGCATGGGAAAATCCTGTTGGCAGAGTTGGGGAATGCAGAAAAAGCCACGAAGAAGCGGATTCTTCGCGGCCTTCCAGACCCGGCTGACGCCGGGCGATCAACAGGGAGCTGGCACAAGGCCGGTAGCTCCCGGCCAGATTAACGTACGAGGTCGTAGTTATAGTCTGTGGTCTGCATGCCACGAGTCTCGTCGTCCAGACGCTCCAGTACAGAGTTAACCAGAGTGGTCAGAATCTGCATGGCACCTTCATAGCCCAGAGTAGTCTGGCGATGCAGGTGGTGACGGTCGAAGATCGGGAAACCGATACGGATCAGAGGCACTTCGTGCTCTTTGCCCTTGTACAGGGTGTCACGCTGGATGAACTTGCCGTAGCTGTTGCCAATCATGAAGTCTGGCTTGTTGGTGAACACCAGTGAACGCATGTGCCACAGGTCTTTACCGATGTGAACTTCACAATCTGCACCTTGTGGGTACTCGGTCAGCATCGCATCCATGGCTTTCTTCCAACGCTTGTTGGCGTTGTTGGCCAGGATGTGAGTCGGCTCGCAACCCAGCTCCAGCAAGAACTTGGTCATGCCCATCACGTAGTCAGGATCGCCCCACAGGCCGAACTTCTTGCCGTGCAGCCAGGTGTGGGAGTCGGTCATCATGTCAACCAGACGGCCACGCTCTTTCTCCAGCTCGGCAGAGATTGGCTTGCCAGTGATCTTGCTGACCAGCATCAGGAATTCGTCAGTCCAACCCAGCCCCATTGGGATGTGGAAGTTCTTCTCTCCTGGTGCCTCATGCTTCCAGGTGTTCTTAACCAGCTTCAGGCTCTTGGTAGACTGCCATGGCTGCAAGAAGATGGTGTTCAATGCGTTAGGCGCATCTTTCATCTCGTCCTGGGTAGTGCCGCCAGCGTACATGCGGAACTGGCCGTCAGCCGGGGTATCCAGCACTTCTTCAGGATCGGACAGCAGCGTGATGTCTACGTCCATGTCCTTCATCATGCGCTTGATCACACGGAAGTTACCCAGATAGGTTTCAAAGCCCGGCACGATGTTCAGTTTGCCGTTGGAACCTACTTCCTTGTCTTCCATGTAGTTCAGCGTGAAGTAGCGGGCAATACCTTCAAACATGTTGTCCCAGCCCGTGGTGTGGGAACCAACAAATGATGGCGTATGCGCGTATGGCGTTGGGTATTCCTGAGGAATATGGCCTTCATTCTTGGAGTTGTTGATGAAGGCGTTCAAGTCATCACCAATAACCTCGGCCATACAGGTCGTGGAAACAGCGATCATGTCTGGCTTGTAAGTCGCCTTACAGTTTTCCAGACCGTCTTTCATGTTCTGCTGACCACCGAATACCGCTGCGTCTTCCGTCATGGAGTCGGATACACACGCAATCGGCTCCTTGAAGTGACGGTTGAAGTAAGTACGGAAGTAAGCAACACAACCCTGGGAACCGTGCACGTATGGCATGGTTTTCTCAAAACCCAGAGAACACAGGACTGCACCCAGAGGCTGACAGGCTTTGGCCGGGTTCACGGTCAAGGCTTCGCGCTGGAAGTTCAGTTCCTTGTACTCTTCGCTCGTGGTCCACAGGAAGGTTTCGTCGATTTTTTCCTGGGAGTGGGCTTCTTCGAAATTGGCTTTCTTCTCTTTCAGCATGTCCTTGTATTCGTCTTCACGAAACAGAGGATAGCTAGGCTTAATATTGTCGACTTGCTGACTCATGATCTTCTCTCCTCCCGCGCCACGTATTGGTGGTCTGGCGGGTAATGGGAACCAGGTCAGGCGGAGCAGGCTCCGCCCGTTCGTTCAATCAGGCGGATGCTGCTACGGATTCGTCGGCTTCTTCAGCAGACTTCTTCCAAGGCGCTTGCAGTTGCTTCCAGCATGGGTTGTTCAAGGTCATATCCATATCGCGGGCGAAGATGGCGAAACCATCAAAGCCGTGATAAGGGCCTGAGTAATCCCAGGAGTGCATCTGACGGAAAGGCACGCCCATCTTCTGGAAGATGTACTTTTCCTTGATACCGGAACCGATCAGGTCAGGCTTGACCTTCTTAACGAACTCTTCAAATTCGTAACCGGTGACGTCGTCGTACAGCAGAGTCGCGTCGCCCATTTCCTTCAGGGTACGGTCGTAGTCATCGTTGTGACCGAACTCGTAACCGGTACCAACAACTTCCATGCCCAGATCTTCATAAGAGCCGATCACGTGGCGAGGACGCAGACCACCGATGTACAACATCACGCGCTTGCCTTCCAGGCGAGGACGGTATTTGGCAACCACCGCTTCCCACTCAGGCTGGTACTTGGCGATGACTTCTTCACACTTGGCCTGGATCTTCTCATCAAAGCGGGCAGCGATGGCACGCAGCGATTCGATGGTCTTGGTTGGGCCGAAGAAGTTGTATTCCATCCACGGAATCTTGTACTTCTCTTCCATGTGACGAGAGATGTAGTTCATGGAGCGGTAGCAGTGAACCAGGTTCAGCTTCACTTTCGGCGTCAGTTCCATCTCAGCGATGGTGCCGTCACCCGACCACTGAGCGACAACGCGCAGACCCATTTCTTCCAGCAGGATACGAGAAGACCAGGCATCACCACCGATGTTGTAGTCACCAATGATGGCAACGTCGTAGTCAGTCTTTTCGAAGCTGTCGTCTTCGTCACGCGCACCCAGTGCCCAGTCACGAACCGCATCGTTCGCAATGTGGTGACCCAGAGACTGAGACACACCACGGAAGCCTTCACAACGAACCGGGACCACAGTCTTGCCGTGTTCAGCAGTTTTCTTCTTGGCAACGGCTTCGATGTCATCACCGATCAGACCGATCGGACATTCTGACTGGATGGAAATACCCTTGTGCAATGGGAACAGGGTTTCGATCTCGTCGATCAGCTTCGCCAGCTTCTTGTCACCACCGAAAACAATGTCCTTCTCCTGGAAATCCGAGGTGAAGTTCATGGTGACGAAGGTGTTCACGCCAGTGGTGCCGATGTAGTAGTTACGACGACCCGCACGGCTGTACTGACCACAGCCCACAGGACCGTGAGAGATGTGGATCATGTCCTTGATAGGACCCCAAACCACACCCTTCGAACCGGCGTAAGCACAACCACGAATGGTCATTACGCCTGGCAGGGATTTCTTGTTAGAAGTAATACACTTCTTGGATTGCTCCAGCTCCGGATCATTTGGAGTCAGGTGCTTGGCACGATCTTTCTTTGCTTTTTCTGGATAAACCTCGAGCACTTCCTGAATCAAGGATTCCACTTCATCACGTGACATGGCCATTTGGGGCCTCCTGTAATTTCTGACGGGTAACAGATCGGGCTACGCGGAGTCAGGGTGCGTAACCCGGATTCCGACGGGGCCAATCTGCCCCGTCCCGAGTTTGGATCCGACCGCTTGCAGCAGTCAGGCCCGGCAGGAAAGCTACGAGAGCTTATCCTTCTTCAGCAGCGGTCTGACCAACGATGCTCAGATCTTCTTCTTCCATGATGCCGAATTCCATCAGCAGGTCTTCCAGCTCATCCATGGTGCAAGGCTCTGGAATTACCAACAGTTCGTTAGCAATCACTTTCTGAGCCAGAGCGCGGTACTCGTCAGACTGCTTGGCAGCCGGGTCGTATTCGATACAAGTCATACGACGGATTTCTGCACGCTGAACCACGTTGTCGCGAGGGATGAAGTGGATCATCTGAGTGCCCAGCTTGGCAGCCAGAGCTTCGATCAGCTCATCTTCACGGTCAGTGTTACGTGAGTTACAGATCAGGCCAGCCAGACGAACGCCGCCTGAGTTGGCGTACTTCACGATACCCTTGGAGATGTTGTTGGCTGCGTACATAGCCATCATCTCGCCGGATACAACGATGTAGATCTCCTGAGCCTTGTTTTCACGAATAGGCATCGCGAAACCGCCGCATACAACGTCACCCAGAACGTCGTAGAAAACGAAATCCAGATCGTCTTCGTAAGCGCCTTCCTCTTCGAGGAAGTTAATTGCAGTGATAACACCACGACCTGCACAACCAACACCTGGCTCTGGACCGCCGGACTCAACACACTTGATGTCGCCGTAACCAGCTTTCAATACATCTTCCAGTTCCAGATCTTCCACGGTGCCTGCTTCCGCAGCCATTTCCATGATGGTGTTCTGAGCCTTTGAATGCAGGATCAGACGAGTGGAGTCTGCTTTAGGGTCACAACCAACGATCATCACCTTCTTGCCAGCTTCTGCGAGCGCAGCAACCAGGTTCTGGGTCGTAGTTGATTTACCGATACCGCCTTTGCCGTAGATGGCACATTGACGCATAGCCATAATCTGTTTCTCCTAAGAATATTGCGCGTGGACCTTTGCCTTCGAGTAAGCATGTATTGCCGGTAACCGATTGCTCGGGTCATGGACGTGCACCTCTCCATACACACCCACCAACAACACAATGGGTATTGCAGTGCTTGTGCCAGCCACACCAGAAACAGGTAACTCATTGTTTTTTAAAGATATTGTAAATTCAGTGCGACACAGACAGGCGGTTCCCTGTCCGACAAACCACGTCTGGTTGTCATACACACAACAAGGGTGTGGGTATTTCAGACAAGAGAAGAAACATCAGAAAAGAGGAATTGTCGGGGTTGTGACAATGCAGCGGCCGGGTTCTGGTTGGCCTTCACATATCCGTAGGGACAGCCCCCTGCGGCCGTCCGCATCATCGAATTAACACACCAACATCAGGCGACCGTGGGAGGTCGCCGCTACGAAAACGATGAAATAAACCCGTAGGGGCGGGTCCCACCCCGACCCGACAGAACCGAAAAAGGCGACCATGGGAGGTCGACACTACGAAAACGATGAAATAAACCCGTAGGGGCCGGGTCCCACCCCGGCCCGACAGAACCGAAAAAGGCGACCATGGGAGGTCGCCACTACGAAAACGATGAAATAAACCCGTAGGGGCTGGGTCCCCGGCGGCTGTCCAACTTTCAGAAAATGCTGGCGCACTTATTGAAACAACCCCTGTTAGCAACCACGCAAATTACCCTGGCTGCAGCCAGTTTGATCTCAGGGAGACTTACCATGACAGCATCGCCCGAACTGCTCGACACGCTGATCACAGGCATCGAAAGTGGCGACATCATTCCCTATCTGGGGCCGAATGCCCTGGACGGTGTGACGGAAAAAACCTCAGGAAATCCAATACCTGCGGACAGTGACAGCCTGATTCTGGCTATGAACAAGGGCCAGCCGATGGCCCCTCGCCTGATGTACGAATTCCCCCGTGCCGCGATGAATCTGGAGAACAAGAAGGGCCGTAAATTCATTGAGCGTTTCCTGACAGAGACCTATGCTGACAAGCAGTGGACTACGTCGCGATTGCATCAATGGCTGGCGGAACGTTCGATTCCCTACATCATCGACATCAACCGCGACACCCAGCTCCAGCAAGCCTGGGCTGATCGTCCGCACGTATTGATTTGCGGTATCGCACGTCTCACAGGGCAGGATTTCCGTTACCGTATTTATCAGTACCAAAGCGGCGAATATAAGGAAGTCTCTGCCGATCAAGCAGACGTGACCTTGCCGATTCTGTTCAAACCGATGGGCACACCACTGCCCGATCCGAACTTTGTTGCTTCTGACGCAGACTACGTCGATTACATCACTGAGCTGATGGGCGGTTTTGCGATTCCGCCGTTCCTGAAGGAATACCGTCCAGGCAAGCAATACCTGTTTATGGGACTGCGCATGACGCGCGACACTGAGCGCATGGTGCTGAGCGACATCATCTACGCCGCCGGAGAACCTGCCGGATGGGTATTACTGCCAAATGCAACCGACAAGGAAAAGCGTTTTTGCGACAAGAAAAATCTGGTCATTGTCGATGCCGACTGGACTGAACTGCTGGACAAGCAGGTTGCGGAAGCGGTGTAAAAACGACGAAACATCAGGGCAACCATGGGAGGTTGCCCCTACGGGATCATCTAGGCTGATCAAATAAAACACCACCACCAAACATAAATTCAAATTCCGTAGGGGGCTGGGTCCCATCCCGGCCCATTGCACAACCCACCACCTCAAAATACGAAATTCTTCCGAGGCGGATGCCTCCCAATCACTGCTAGTCTTGGCGTTTTCGCACACGAAAGGATTCATTGTGAAAACCCGACAATCCCTGCGTCTGAATCACTATGATTACGCCACTCCCGGCGGATATTTCCTGACGATCTGCACCCTCCACCGGCGATGCATACTGACCGAACCTTACGAGCAATCTTTTCGCCCCAATGAATTCGGCGACATGATCGAAACCGTCTGGTTTGAGCAATCGTCCTTTTACCCAGGTGTTACGCCTGGAGATTTCGTGGTCATGCCAAACCATGTGCACGGCATATTGTGGCTGGACGAAAAGAATGTCCTCAACCTTGGTAGCCTGGTGGGTCGTTATAAATCGGTGACGACCCGCAGGTTCAAGGATATGGCCAGATATGAACCTCTGGAGTCAGGCGTTCAGAAGCTGTGGCAGCGGAATTACTGGGAGCACGTGATCAGGAATGAATCCGACCTTCACAGGATAAGGGAATACATCAGAGATAATCCGCGAAAATGGAATGAGGATAGATTGAACCCAAATGGACTTCAAAACCGACCTCACATCGATTAAATCGCGAAACGGGCAACCATGGGAGGTTGCCCCTACTAACCATCAAGGTTATCGAACACAAATTTCGTAGGGGCCGGGTCCCACCCCGGCCCGACAGAACCGAAACAGGCGACCGCGGGAGGTCGCCGCTACGAAAACGATGAAATAACCCCGTAGGGGCCAGGTCCCATCCCGACCCGACAGAACCGAAAAGGCGACCGTGGGAGGTCGCCGCTACGAAAACGATGAAATAAACCCGTAGGGGTCGGGTCCCACCCCGGCCCGACAGAACCGAAAAAGGCGACCGTGGGAGGTCGCCGCTACGAAAATGATGGAATAAACCCGTAGGGGCCGGGTTCCACCCCGGCCCATTGTCAAACCTACACTGCGCCGTGAATCTCACGCACCGCGTTGTTGGTGAAGGTGACCGCTTCTTCCAGGGTGGCGACGGGTGACTTGCTGCTGTAGGTTTTCAACTCGGCAAACATGGTTTCGAGCTTTTCACCCGGCTTCTGTTTTTTGAAGTCGCTTTTTTCCATTCGCAGTTCTTCCATTGCTTCGTTCCATGGCACACCTTGTACCAGTGGAATCAGTACCAGGCTGATACCGTCGACTTCCACCTGAATCGGGTTGGTCAGGTTGACGACAAAGAACATCGCTTTCATATCAGCGGCGAAATCTCCTTTGTACTTTTCCAGCAGCATGGGCAGGTATTCCATCTTGTCCAGACCGCCGATCAGCATGTTGATCTTCTCGTCAGCCAGGATAACGGCTTCGCGCAGCACGGTTTTAGGCGGCTTGGTGTGACCCTTTTCGTCACCGACTTCACCGGGCACCACCACCAGATCACCGCGGTAAGCCATCTGTTCACCGCCTGGGGTAGCTTCCAGGAAGTTCATGTAGAACAGGTTTCCTGTTTCTTTATAGGTATTGAGCAACATAGTGTTTGATCCTGAGTTAGGGAGTTGGGCTTATTCGTCGGCGTCAGAAGCAAACCGAACCCGGTCTTCAGCGCTGACGCCCATAATTTTTGATAACCATGGCGGTGGTGCGCTGACCATGACGCGTTGCAGTCGCGCCAGTTCGGAAGGTGCATCGGTGGCTTCTTTCACCTTGATGGGGTAGATGCCAGTACGTACGACCTTGGCTGCAGCTGGCCCGCCAATGGATTGCACGTACAGCACCTGACAGTCCTTGATCAGCTCGGCTCGAAAGCCGTTGCGGTCGTCAGACAGGTCGGCTTCGATGGCCGAGCGCACGTCGATCAGCTCGCACACATCGGACGTCATCTGATACACCAGATACCGCAGGCAGGAACCAAAATGACCGTTGATCTGCTCGCCGTTATTGGTCGCGACGGCAATGCGAATCGATCCCGGCAGGTCGCTTGTTTCCGGTTTCATCTGAGGCAGTTCTTCTTCTTCGGCTTCTCCCCAGAGAATGCGTACGGCCTCCTTGATCGCTGGCAAACCGAGGCTGATGTCTTCACCGTCTTCTTCGCCGTCGGCGCTGCCAAAGCCGGAATTGAGGTCGGTCACTGTAATGGTGGTGAGCGACGTTTCATCCAGGTCGCCGTCGATGCGACGCCACAGGATTTCCAGCAGCTGGCCAACGCTGATCTCTGGCAAGGCTCTGGCCGCCATGGCGATTCTGAGCGCGGCTTCGCGGCTGATCTGACTGTCGGTTGTTTGAGCAGCTTCCATAATGGGCACCTCGCGTTTGATAACTGCTTAAAGTGAGATGGATGTCAGCGTCGACTGCCGAGCCGACAATTCCGCCGTGGTACAGGCGTCGACCGTCAGTGCGTGCAAACGGCCACTGGCCAGTTCCTCACCGAACAAGCGCAGAATTTGCTGCTGGCGAGCCACAGGCCGCAACTCGGCAAACTCATCACTGACCACCAGCACGCTGAAATTGCAGTCTTCGCCACTGACTTTCACGCTGGCGTCTGGCAACAAATCGGTGATGCGACGACTGACCTCCTGGCCGTTCATGCTTCCGCCTCGTCGATACTGGCGAGTGCTTGCTTCAGGCTGCCATCAGCGGCCATGTTGACAACGATGTCACTGCCACCGATCAGCTCGCCCTGAATGAACAGCTGCGGGAACGTCGGCCAACCGCTGACGGCAGGCAAGCGCTCACGAATGGACGGATTGGTCAGTACGTTCACAAAGGCAAAGTCTTCCGCACCAGCGGCGCGCAGGGCCTTGATCGCTGCAGCGGAAAAGCCGCATTCAGGCGCATCCGGGCTGCCTTTCATATAGATCAGCACGCTCTGCGACGCGATTTGCTGACGGATGATTTCGGGTACATCGGGCTTGTTCATGGATTGAGTCCTCTCAGGCCGCCACGGAATGGTGGGCGCTTGTCCAACGGTTGAATTCCTTCAGCACCCGACGGCTGGCGGCGACATCAGCAGCCGCGAATCCGTCCAGTGTGGTGAGATGCGTGCTGGCGCCGTACGACAACAACAGGCTGACGACCGCTGGCATATCCAGCGACATGGCCAGCATCAGTGCGGTGGCACCGTTATCGTTTTGTTGATCGAGATTGATCCCGGCCTGAACCAGAGCGCTGATCAGGGTCATATCGGCACTTTGAACGGCCATCCACAGGGCATTGGTACCATCACCACTACAGAGGTCGATGGACGCCCCGGCTTCCATAAGCTCCAGCGCCAGCTCGGCACGCCCCAGACGGCACAGCTGCATCAATGCGGTTTCGTTGTTGTGGCTGCGATGATCCAGATTGGCGGGATCAAAACCGTTCAGCAGCTGCCATTCGATCAGCTCATCACTGAGGTCTTTCAGCGCGCCACGGAATTCCGGGAACCAGGCTTCGTAGCCGCCTTCAAGGCTGTAGCAGCTGGTAAAACCAAAATCGCTGAACAGCTGCGCCATGTCCTGGCTGCGGTGGCCGTGATAGCAATAGATCAGAATCGGCACAGAACGCGCAGTGTGCTTGAGCAGCGCCCGCAGGTTCAGGTCGTTCAGGTGCAGTGCGTGGGGATGATGTCCGGCCAGGTAGGCGCGGTAATCCCGCATGTCCAGAAGCAGAATGTCGCCGTTTTCAAGCATCTGTTCGGCTTCCGGGATAGAAACGTTGGTCCACTTCATGGTCATTCCTCCGGTTCAGGTTTCTGGGCCAAAACAGTCGCTGTAGGCGCTGCATTGGTCGCAGCTGGGCGCACGACACACATAGCCACCACCCAGCTCACACAATTGTTTGTAAAAGAACTTCTTCCACTTCATGTCACGGTCATTCCGTGCCGCCAGTACCGGGAAGTTGGCGCTGAGCAGATCGTTCAGTTCCTGTCGGGATACCAGCCCCAGGTCGCGCCACAAGTGACCGCCCCCCAGGCATCCGGCCGCGACCACGCTGGCTATGGCGACTTCGCTGTCGTCGTTATTGGCGCGATGTCCGAGCAACAGATTGCGGAGCTCCTCCCACTCGTCGAGGCGCATCTCCAGCAGTTGCTGACGCAGGTCGGACGCCTGGCGCTCACGCTCGGCCTCGGTGTCATGCAGCAGCTCGTCATAGAGGCGATAGCGTTTGCCAGCGGCCATCCAGTGGAATTCCGAGGTCGACAGCCCCAGAAAGTGCGGCAGACAGGTCTTGTCACGACGCTGGCTGCGCAGAATCTGGCGAAACCAGAACTGGTTGCGTGCCAGTTGCTCGGCTTTGGCCGAGCTGGACGCCAGTGCATTGGTCTTCAGTTCGTTCATAAGGGGTACCAGCCAGTCCGTCACCGGACGAAAGGTCTGACGAAGGTGCACAACAGCATTCACAGGGAATCCTCCGTTTCACGACAGGCGGCAGGGTTGCCGTCCTGTGGCGTTATCGAATGGCGGCAACCTTCATCGGGTTGGCCGTCGTTTGCTTCCAGCTCCCGGCCCAGCAGGTGAGCCAGTTGTTCGCGATCAAATCCACAGCCAAACCAGTCGTCCAGCCTGAGCAACGGGCGGCGAATCAGCAGCGGCTGCTCACACATCAGCCGCAGTGCCTCTTCCTCTGACAGCGCGACCACGTCCACTTCGCCCGACTTGATGGCCGGAGCCGTCATGTTGAAACGCTCTGGTAACGCCAGACCGCTGAAGAAAGGCTTCAGCGTCTCTGGTGTCCAGGGTGTGGTCAGCAGGTTGTGTTCTTCCATGGACACCCCTGCCTGCTTCAGTAACCGCCGTTGACGCAGGTTGGTCTTGCAACCGGCCTTGCCGTAGAAATGCAGCATGGTGATGCCTCAGCGCGCCTGGATTTCAGCCATGGCTTCGGCCATGCGCTCTGGTGGAATACCGGTCAGTGATCCGGGTGGATTCACCGCCGCGCCGCTGGCGTCCAGGATTGCCTCTTCAATCGGGCAAATGCTGGCGCATTGTGGGTGGGCGTAGTCGCCCTCACACTCGGTGCACTTGCGTGCATTGATCTTGAAATGTGGCTTGCTTTCGTAGATGGCGTCGCTCGGGCAGACGTCGTAGCAGGCCCAGCAGTTCACACAGGTATCAACAATTGCCAATGCCATGATGAGTACTCCTTATGCTCGGGCCAGTTCGGCGTGTTCCGGGGTCTCGTCCAGACGACCGTCCACACGCATCTCTTCGTACACCGCCATCACCGCCTCTTCTATCGGCTCCATGGCGTGTTCGCCATTCGGCTGGATTCCGGCGTCTTCAAGCTGCGACCATGGCTCGTAGCCAATCTTCGAACAGAGCACCGCCTCACAGCCGTGCAGGGAGCGAATGGAACCAGACAGCGCGCTTTCCTTGTCACCGCAGGTGTCATTGCCGATGCAGTACTGATCCACCTTGCGGTGGCCGATAAAGCGGACGCCCCTGGAAGACGCTTCGTACACAAGGAATTCGGTCGCGTGACCAAAGTGCTGATTGATCAGACCGCCGCCACTGGTGGCTACGGCCATTTGAACCGGACGGGTGTTAGCAACAGGTTCGGAGGACGGTACACTGGCCGCAGCCAGACGGGCACGCTTGGCGTCTTTCTCTTCCAGCTCTTCGAGAATGCCCGCATGAATCACAGCGCGGGTCTTCATGGCTTCGTCGTAGTTGATGTCCATCTCGGCAATCTTGTCGAGGGTGAACTCTTCACCACGGTCTTCGCCCAGCAAACCAACGGCATCGGCACGGCACTGGCGACAATGACGCATCATGTTCATGTCACCGGCACAGGCGTCTTGCAGATCCTGCAGTTCTTCCGGTTCCGGGCCGCGCTGACCCATGATGCCGTAAAACGTACCGTGCTCCGCTTCGGAGATCAGTGGCATCACGTTGTGCAGGAAGGCCCCCTTCTCTTTCACAATGCGGCTGACTTCCTTGAGGTGATCGTCGTTCACACCCGGAATCATCACAGAGTTGACCTTCACCAGGATGCCGCGCTCCACCAGCATCTCCAGACCTTTCTGCTGCTGTTGAATCAGGATTTTGGCAGCCTTGCGGCCATAGATGCGCTTGTTGTTCCAGTAAATCCACGGATAGATACCCGCGCCGACTTCAGGGTCCACACAGTTGATGGTGATGGTGACGTGGTCGATGTTGTGTTTGGCCAGTTCGTCTACTGCATCCGGCAACGCCAGACCGTTGGTAGACACACACAGCTTGATGTCCGGCGCCTGCTCGCTGAGCATGCGGAATGTCTCGAACGTACGTTCAGGATTCGCCAACGGATCGCCGGGACCTGCGATGCCCAGTACCGTCATCTGAGGAATATTGGCCGCCACGGCCTTGGTCTTCATCACGGCTTCTTCAGGCGTCAGCAGTTCAGACACCACACCCGGACGGGACTCGTTTGAACAGTCGTATTTGCGGTTGCAGTAGTGGCACTGGATATTACAAGCCGGAGCCACGGCCACGTGCATACGAGCAAAATAGTGGTGTGCCTCTTCCGAGTAGCACGGGTGGTTTTTCACCTTGTCGCGGATCGCATCCGGCAGGGCAGCCATTTGATCATTGTCACTGCCACAGGAACCGGAAGCACAACTGCTGGCGGTTTCGTTGGCGTCGTCTTGTCCGAGCACAGTTAATTCCATCGTCTCAGCTCCTCTGTAGCGGGTAATCACGGGTTGGTTACAGAGCTGTTGCAATGCCAATGCCGAAAGACAGAGCCTTGTTTTTTATGAAGTTTTTATTATTGCGACAGAGGTTTGTGGGCTTTGGGACACGACAGACAGAAGGCGGATTGTTGGAAACAAGACAAAGAAAATCCCGCAGAGGCGAGAGTAAAACCAGAACAGGCAGGGGTGAAACCCAAATGGGCCGGGATGGGACCCGGCCCCTACGGGAAACCTCAACAAAATAAAAAAACACGATCGTTGGGACATCACGGGCCGGAATGGGACCCGGCCCTGCGGGAAACCTCAACAAAATAAAAAAACACGACCGTAGGGGCGACCTCCCATGGTCGCCCGAACCGTTGGGACATCGCGGGCCGGGATGGGACCCGGCCCCTGCGGGAAACCTCAACAAAATAAAAAAAAGCGATCGTTGGAACATCACGGGCCGGAATGGGACCCGGCCCTGCGGGAAACCTCAACAAAATTAAAAAATCGCAATCGTAGGGGCGACCTCCCATGGTCGCCCGAAACAACGACGATATATTTTGCAAATTCTGTACAGTAATCGTCATCATCTTGATGCGATAATTATTTAAAACTGGTGTACACCAATTAAACGTCAGCCAACATTGCATGCACAAACCAAAGAGTTATTTTTATGGCGAACAAAAACATTCCTTTCCAGACGGTATTAAATCAGCGCCTGTCACGGCGTAACTTTCTGGTGGCAAGCAGCACTCTGGTTGCTGCCGGTGCCATGTCTGGTTGCCATTTCACCCAGCCTCAGTCAGCCGACGCCGCTGCCCCTCACCTGTCGTTCACCGAATTGCCGCAAGGGCTGGATAAAACCCTCTCGGTGTCGCCCGGTTATACCCCGCAGGTACTGATTCGCTGGGGCGATGCCCTGTTTGACGGCGTGGACGACTTTGATCCGCAGAACCAGACCGCCGAGCGTCAGGCAAAGCAGTTTGGTTTTAATAACGACTTTATCGGCTTCCTGCCATTGCCGCTGGGCAGCCAGAACTCCGATCACGGCTTGCTGACGGTCAACCACGAATACACCAACGCCACCATGATGTTCCCCGGCTCGCCGAAACCCGCTGCGCTGGACAAGGCCCAGACCGACGTCGATATCGCCGCCCATGGCTTGTCGGTGATTGAAATCAAAAAGCACGACGGCCAATGGCAGGTGGTGAAAAACTCGCCCTACACCCGCCGTATTACCCCGAATACGCCAATGCAAATGAGCGGTGCCGCCGCTGGCAGTGACCGCTTGCGTACCGCGATTTCCCAGGACGGTGTTCACACCCTGGGCACTTACGGCAACTGTGCCGGTGGCGTGACGCCGTGGGGCACGGTGCTGACGGGTGAAGAAAACATCGACAATATGTTTGCCGGTGACTTCAGCGACAGTGCAGAGAAAGAGAACTACGAGCGCTTTGGAATGGAAGCCAAAGGGCGTAAAAGCTGGGCCAGTCATTACCCGCGCTGGGACATGAGCCAGCAGCCGAACGAGCCGCTGCATATGGGCTGGATCGTCGAGATTGATCCTTATGATCCGAACTCCATCCCGCAAAAACGCACCGCACTGGGCCGCTTCAAACACGAAGGCTGCAACGTCTTCATCACCAAAGACCAGCACGTGGTTGCCTATACCGGCGATGACCAGCGCTTTGAGTACCTGTACAAGTTCGTTAGCAAGAACCGTTACCAGCCGGATGATCGCGAAGCCAACAAACAACTGTTGTCTGAAGGCACCCTGCACTGCGCCAGATTCCACGACGACGGCACCGTCACCTGGCTACCGCTGGTCTACGGCCAGGGCCCACTGACCAAAGCCAACGGCTTTGACAGTCAGGGCGATGTCTACCTCGATGCTCGCAAGGCCGCTGACTTGCTCGGCGCCACTCCGATGGATCGCCCGGAAGACGTGGAAGTGAACCCGGCCAACGGCAAGGTCTACGTGATGCTGACCAACAACAGCGAACGCCAGGACGACCAGACCGATGCTGTGAACCCGCGCGCCAACAACCGCGCCGGACAAATCGTCGAGTTGATCGCTCCGAATGGCGACCACACCGCCGAGCGCTTCAACTGGGAGATGCTGTTACTGGCCGGTGAACGCAATGATCCGTCCACCAACTACCACCCGGACACCACCGAAAACGGCTGGCTGGCCTGCCCCGACAACTGCGCCTTCGATCAGCAAGGCAACCTCTGGATCGCCACCGACGGCGCAGAGAAATTCGGCATTGCCGACGGCATCTGGGCCTGCCCGGTTGAAGGGAGAGAACGCGGATTGACCAAACGCTTCCTCAGAACCCCGGTGGGCGCCGAACTCTGCGGGCCGTTCTTTACCCCGAACGACAAGAACCTGTTCTGCTCGATCCAGCACCCTGGGGGTAAAAGTACGTTTGAAAACCCGTTGACTCGCTGGCCTGATTTTGACGACAAGATGCCACCACGTCCTGCCGTGGTTGTGGTCACCAAAAACGACGACGGCGTCATCGGGGGATAAGGCGGGCCGGGGTGGGACCCGGCCCCTACGGGAAATCTCAACAAAATAGAAAAATCACAATCGCAGGGGCGAACAGAAAAATCGCAATCGTAGGGCGACCTCCCATGGTCGCCTGAATTGGGAAGCCGGCTGAGGTATCGGGCCGGGGTGGGACCCGGCCCCTACGGGAAATCTCAACAAAACAGAAAAATCGCAATCGCAGGGGCGACCTGCCATGGTCGCCCGAATTGGGAAATTGGCTGAGGTATTGGGCCGGGGTGGGACCCGGCCCCTACGGGAAATCTCAACAAAATAGAAAAATCACAATCGCAGGGGCGAACAGAAAAATCGCAATCGTAGGGGCGACCTCCCACGGTCGCCCTACAACTTCCGTACGTTGATCTTCATCGTCTGAATCCGGTAGGCGATTTGGCGTGGTGTCATGCCCAGCAATCGCGCAGCCTTCGCTTGTACCCAGCCAGTTTGTTCGAGAGCGGCAATCAGACGTTCGCGTTCATCAATGTCCGGGTTGTTCAGATCGATATTGGAGCTGCTGGTTTCCGTCACCACCGTCGGGCTGACGACTGCCGGTCTTGCTGCGGTTGGCAGTGCGATAACATCGGTGTCGATGGTGTCGCCTTCGGTCATGACTGCTGCCCGTTCGAGGCTGTTTTCCAGCTCCCGGACGTTGCCCGGCCAGTCGTGCCCCATCAGCATTCTGACGGCACCGTCGGTCAGGCGCAGTTTGCGGCCCTGATTTCTGGCGATTTTTTCGAGCAGGAAGTTCGCCAGTTCGGGGACATCCACCAGCCGCTCACGCAGCGGCGGCAGGCGAATGGTCATCACGTTGAGGCGGTAATACAAATCCTCGCGGAACTTGCCCTTGTCGACTTCATCCGCCAGGTTGCGATTGGTCGCGGCGACGATGCGCACATCAACTTTAATGGTTTGGGTTCCGCCGACCCGTTCCAGCTCTCCTTCCTGCAACACCCGCAACAGCTTGGCCTGGAACAGGGGGGAAATCTCGCCGATTTCATCGAGGAACAGGGTGCCACCATTGGCTTGTTCAAAGCGGCCCTTGCGCTGTTTGACGGCGTTGGTAAACGCGCCTTTTTCGTGGCCAAACAGCTCGGACTCCAGCAGGTTCTCTGGCAACGAGGCGCAGTTCAGACACACAAACGCCTGATGCGCACGCGGCGAGTTGTAGTGGATGGCGTTGGCGATCAGTTCTTTACCGGTACCGGATTCACCCAGGACCAATACGGTGCTGTCCCATTTGGCCACCCGACGCACCTGATCGAACACCTGCCTCATGCCATCGGAATGCCCCACGACCATGTTGTCGAAGCCGTATTTTCCGCGTACTTCCCGACGCAGTTCGTCGCGTTCGCGAGCGATGGTGTGGCCTTCTTCGACGTGCACCAGCAGCCGCACGGTTTGCGACAGCAAATCGGCCACCACTTTCATAAAGTCCGAACGTTCAGGCAAGAATTCATCAGCAGGAACATCTGGCTGCGCCGCTAGTACGCCAATGGCATTACCAGCCGGATCGCGAATCGGCACGCCGATAAACGGCAGTTCGAGATCGTACACTTCCAGCCGGTCGAGGAATCTGGGCTCGCTGGAAATGCGCCCCAGTACAATCGACTGGTTCATTTCCAGAATTCGGCCAACGATGCCTTCGCCCGGCTTGTAGCACACCTGCGGCGGCTTGGCCTTGCCCTTGTCGCTGGCCCGGTACATCGCGCCGACCTGGAGCATACTGTTTTCCGGATCGTAGAAATTCACCACCCCGAACTGCAGCCCCATGTCGTGATGGATGGTCGACAGTATGGTGTTGATGGTGTCCTCGATCTGTTTGGCTCGTGAAAGCACGCCCGTCAGCATGCAAAGACAACGGTACTGCTTTTCCAGTATTTCACTGCGACTGTTAAACCCGGAACCGGTCGTTGCAAAACGCGTGTTAGTCATCACTTCTGGTCACCTCCCTGTTATCGCAACGGATTCAACGGCAGCTGCAGCAATATCCTGCATCCGTCGGTGTAGCTGCTGTCGATGCGCACCATGCCGGAGTGATCGGTGACCACGTCCTGAACCATCGCCAGACCCATGCCACGCACCACCTGGCCGTTGGTTTTGGTGGTGAAGAAAGGCTCAAACACCCGCACCTGCAGGTCAACAGGAATACCGCCGCCGGTATCGGTGATCGTAATGTCGATGCGCTCGCCTTCCGAGGAGGTCTCGATGCTCAACTCGCGGTTCGAAACATCACGGCCCGACATCGCGTCCACCGCGTTCTCGACCAGATGCAGAAACATCGACCGCAGCCGTTGTTCACGCCCAATCAGAGCCGGTAACTGCAGAGAAGGATTCCAGTTCACCGTGATGCCATTGGAAAGCAGGCGCTTGGTCGATAATGACAGCACCTCGCGCAGCAACTCGTTGACGTTGACCGGCTTGCGGCTTTCGGGAATATCCTGGGGAATGGAGCGTTCGAGGTTATCCAGCGCCCGACGACCGGCCTTGAGGCCATCCTGTAGTGCCGACAGTACGGCGGAGTCGCGGGAATCGTTGCGGCGATCGAGCATATTGACCGCCATTTCCATCAGATTCACCGGCCCTTGCAGCTGATGAATCGCGCCGTTCATGGCTTCGCGCATGCCCTGAACCAGATCTTCTTCTGCCATCAGCGCCTTGAGTGCGTTCAGGCGCACTTCTTCCTGACGGCGGCGCATGTCGGTGATGTCCGTCACCATCAGCAGGATGCAATGTTTGACCGGCTGTTCGAAGAAACCGTCTGCCTCTTCGCCACGGATATCGATCCGGGTGCCGAAGCAGGAATACCACAGCGGCTGTCCGGCGCCAGTGTCGATGGAGAACTCCTTGTCACTGAAGGAGCGGCCATCTTCCACCAGCTGCTGGAACGCGTTGCCAAGCCGGAAGGCCAGCATTTCCACCAGTGCGTCCGGCGGTACGTCCGGCATCAAGGCCGAGGCCATGCGCATAAAGCCGGGGTTGCTGCTGACAATCGACTTGCTTTCATCCAGCAACACCACCGCGGAGGGCACCGCGTTGAGGATGGATTCCATCATCTGGCGCTGGTTAATGACCCGCTGTTCCAGTTGATGCATGTCCGAGCCGTCCCGATGCATACCGAGGTAATGCACGGTCTTGCCACTTTCATCCAGCAAGGGAGCCACGGTCAGTTCAGCCAGATACAGGCGTTCGTCCTTGCGGCGGTTAAGCAACATGCCCGACCAGGATTTCTGTTGCGCCAGTCGTCCCCATAACGCCTGATAGGCAATACGCGGCGTGGTGTGATTGGAAAGGATGGATTCGTTCTTGCCCAGAACTTCCTGCTCGGTGTAGCCGGTGACCTGGGTAAAGGCTCGGTTCACATAAAGGATGTTGGCTTTCAGATCGGTGATGGAAATGGCCACAGGCGAATGTTCCACCGCCTGAAAGAACACTTCATCAGCCAGAAAGACACCATCCGGGTGTGCTTCTGTGGCTGCACGTTCGGGAACAGAAACCTCTTCGGCGGTGATCGGGATCTTGCGCATCGTGCCTCCTTCCGGTTTTCAACTGACGCTGTAGTAACGCTGACGCCGTTGTCATCGCTACGTTGTATGAGCAGAAACCAGGGGTACAAACCATTGAGTACCCTTTACCTCGGATGGCCTGATCCACTGCTTTACGAACTATTCAATCAGTAACCAGCAAGGAGTATGCCGCCGGTTTTTGGGTGCAAATCCTGTTATTTGGCCGACAAAACCCGGTTTTTTGTTGCCTTCGTGACAATCCTGTTAACAGCCCAAAGTGCGCTTTGTTGTAAACCCGACAATTCATGGGGTCTTGTTTGACACAAGTCTGAGCTGCAGCCCCGGAATTTATTGATCTGCCTCAATTCGTGTGTGGCAAACATCACAGGCCGATGCCGTGGCACAGGAAATGCAATTTTGCTCTCAGGCGGTGCACAACCGTCCGTTTTGTGACATTGCGGAGGAAAGGCTTATGGAATATCTGTTGCTGCTGATCAGTACCACGCTGGTCAACAACATCGTGCTGGTGAAGTTTCTTGGCCTGTGTCCCCTGATGGGGGTATCGGGCAAGTTGTCATCGGCCTGGGGCATGAGTCTGGCAACCACCTTTGTACTCACGCTGTCTGCCCTGCTCAGCTGGCTGATTGAGCACTGGTTGCTGCAGCCACTGAATATCGAGTTCCTGCGCATCTTGTCCTTCATTCTGATCATCGCGGCAGTGGTGCAATTCACCGAAATCAGCATGCGCAAGCTGAGTCCGTTGTTGCACCAGTCTCTGGGCATTTTTCTGCCGTTGATCACCACCAACTGCGCGGTATTGGGTGTCGCGCTCCTGAACATTAATGAACACCACGACCTGCCCCAAAGCCTGATGTTCGGGCTCGGCTCGGCGCTGGGTTTCATGATCGTGATGGTGATGTTTGCCGGTATGCGCGAGCGGCTGGAGGGCGCCAACGTGCCTGAGCTGTTCACCGGTACCCCCATCAGCCTGATTAGCGCCGGTTCGTTATCACTGGTGTTCATGGGCTTCAGCGGCATGTTCTGACCACAATCAAGGGAGATTCACTATGTTGATCGCAACTCTGGTTCTGACTCTGATGGGCCTGGTGCTCGGCACCTTGCTGGCTCTGGCCGCCCGTTATATGGCGGTGGAAGACGACAACCCCATGACCGGCGAAATCGAAGACCTGCTGCCCGGCAGCCAATGCGGCCAGTGTGGTTTTCCTGGCTGCGGGCCAGCAGCGGAGGCCATTGCCAACCGCGAAGCCGACGTTACCTGCTGTCCTCCCGGAGGCCGTGCGCTGGCCGAGACTCTGGCCAAAATGATGGACATCGACCTGTCGACACTGGGCGACGCGGCTGAACCACAGCTGGCCGTCATCGATGAAACCCTGTGTACCGGCTGTACCCGCTGCTTCAAGATCTGCCCGACTGATGCCATCGTCGGTGCCAGCAAACAGATGCACGTGGTGGTGAACGAAGCCTGTACCGGCTGCGAACAGTGTATGGAAGCCTGTCCGGAAGACTGCATCAGCATGACCACCGAGGAAATGGACCTGACCCGCTGGCACTGGCACAAGCCAGAGGCGGCCTGATATGTTGGGATCCAAACGCTACCGAGGCGGTGTCCACCCGGTTGGGCACAAGGCCGACAGTCGGGATGACAGCATCCTGACCGATGTTCCGCTACCTCCAATGCTCTATCTGCCGTTGTGTCAGCACACCGGCGATGATGCGCTGCCGCTGGTGCAGATCGGCGACCGGGTTCTGAAAGGCCAGAAAGTCGCCAAAGCCAATGGCCGTTTGTCGGCCAACTTGCACGCACCGACCTCCGGCATCATCAAGGCCATCGACACCATCACCATGCCGCACCCCAGTGGTTTGCCTGCCCGAGCCATCTGGCTGGAGCCGGACGGTCAGGAACAATGGACCGAACTGACACCTCACCCCGATCCCTATTCCATCCCTCATGAAGCACTCGCGGGCATGGTGGAAGACGCCGGGATCGTCGGTATGGGGGGTGCGATTTTCCCCGCTGCGATCAAACTGCGTCAGGGTCGCCGGTTCGAGATCAAGACCTTTATCGTCAACGGTAGTGAGTGTGAGCCGTACCTCACCACCGACGACAAGCTGATGTGCGAACGCGCCAAAGAGATCGTCGAAGGGGCCAAGCTGGTTCGCCACATCATCGAGGCCTATCGCACCGTCATCGCGATTGAAGACAACAAACCCGAAGCGCTGGCGGCAATCCGTCAGGCCGCCGAAGGCATTGGTAGCATCGAAGTGGTGGCGGTTCCGGCGCGTTACCCGATGGGATCGGCCAAGCAGCTGATTCAGGCCGTCACCGGACACGAAGTACCGGCCGGTTCGCGCAGCAACGACATCGGTGTACTGGTGCATAACGTCGCCACGGTGTACGCCATTCAACAGGCGCTGATTTACGGCAAGCCGCTGATTTCCCGCGTGACCACGGTCGCCGGTGGCTGCATTGCCGCGCCACGCAACGTCGAAGCCCTGATCGGCACGCCTGTACAGCATCTGTTCGACAGCTGCGGCGGCGTCACCTCTGCCCCCTCGCGCTTGCTGATGGGCGGGCCGATGATGGGACAAGTATTACCCACCGCCGACGTGCCGCTGATCAAGGGCAGCTCCGGCCTGCTGGCGCTGACTCGCAAGGAAGTGAACGAACACGTTCCGGCACCCTGCATTCGCTGTGGTCGCTGCGTCAACGCTTGCCCCATGGGACTGCTGCCGCTGGAAATGGCCAGCACCTCGCGCAAGGACGACTTTGAAGGCGCTCAGGATGCCGGCCTGCGTGACTGCATTCTGTGCGGTTCCTGCGCCTACGTCTGCCCGTCGCACATCCCACTGGTGCAGTACTTCGAGTACGCCAAGGGCGAAATCCGCGACCGCCGCGTCGGTGAGCAAAAAATGCTGCGCACCAAAGAACTGGCGGACGCACGCAAGGCGCGGATAGAAGCCGAAAAAGCCGCCAAGGCGGCGGCGAAGAAAGCCAAGAAGAAAAAAGCCAAACCGGCGAAGAAACCCGAACCCAGCAGTGAGGAAACGGCATGAACACGACCGCTGCGGCAGCCGTGACTGCCTCCCCCCACGCCCACGACCGCTCCGGTGTCGACCGCATCATGCTGAATGTGTGTCTGGCGCTGGTGCCAGTGACCGGCTTCGGTATCTACCTGTTTGGCTTGCCAGCCCTGTTGATGTGGATGCTCTGCATCGTCTCGGCACTGGCCAGTGAAGCCCTGTGCCTGTGGCTGCTGCAACACCCCATGAGCCGGTTGCTGGATGGCTCCGCTGTTCTGACCGGTTGGCTGCTGGCCATCACCCTGCCACCGTGGAGCCCCTGGTGGGTCGCGGTGGGCGGTTCGGCCTTCGCCATCATCATCGGCAAACAGATTTACGGTGGCATCGGCCAGAACCTGTTTAACCCGGCGCTGCTCGCCCGGATCGCCTTGCTGATTTCATTTCCGGTGCCGCTGACGACCTGGGCCATTCCCTATCTGAACCCGGATCTGGGTCAGTCTATCCAGATCCTGCTGGGCAATATGCCAACCCTGATTCCCACGCCAGATGCCCTGACCGGCGCCACGTGGCTCGGTGACAGCAAAGCGGCGATGAAAGCCGGTGGCGATATGACCGAATACCTGTCGTCTCACTTCAACGTCATGGACGCCATGATCGGTGAGCGCCTCGGTTCCATGGGAGAAACCTCCGCGCTGCTGGCACTGCTCGGCGGTGCCTGGTTGCTGAAGCAACGTATCATCAGCTGGCACATTCCGGTTTCCCTGTTGGGCACTCTGGCAGTACTGGCTCTGGTCACCAGCACCAGCGAGCCGGAACGCTACGCCCCGGTCGGCTTCCATCTGTTGAGTGGCGGTGTACTGATTGGCGCTTTCTTCTTCGCCACCGACTACGTCACCAGCCCGACCACCAAACTGGGCCAGGTGATTTTCGGCATGGGCTGCGGCCTTCTGATCTTCACCATCCGCACCTGGGGTGGCTTTCCGGAAGCCGTGGCGTTCGGGATTCTGTTCATGAACTCCCTCACCCCGCTGATTGACCGGGTCACCAAACCTCGCGTCTATGGCCGTAATCGCCAGGGCGACGTGATCAAGCATGTACCGGCCCAGCGCCGGGTGAACTGAGGATCACCACCATGAGCAATTTGGGTTCCGTACTGAACCACGATAACCCCGTTTATCAGGCCATGTTGCTGTCGGTATCGTGCGCCATTGTCAGCCTGGCACTGATCGGCGGCTATCTGGCCACCAACGACCGCATCATCGAGCTGGAATTACAGGATCAGCTCAACACCCTCGGGCAGGTACTGCCTGCCGATCGATACGACAACAATCCACTGGAAGAACAGTATTCACTGGATGACGACCGCCTGCTGCAACCGGCACAACTGATGCTGGCGCGCCGCGCGGGAGATATCAGTGCCATGGCCTTGCAACTGCGCGTTGCAGGCTGGGGCGGCCCGATGGATCTGCTGGTCGCGATCGAGCCCGACGGCACCATTCTGGGAGTGCGCGTGGTGCGCCACAAGGAAACCCCCGGACTGGCCGACAACATCGAAATCGCCAAAAGTGACTGGATCACCGTGTTCGACGGCAAGTCACTGGCCAACACCCCGACACGAGCCTGGGCGGTGAAAAAAGACGATGGCGACTTCGACCAGTTCACCGGCGCAACCATCACCCCGCGAGCGGTGGTGAAAGCGGTGTATACCGCGCTGGAATTACAACAATCCTGGCTTGCCAGCCATAAAAACGGCCCACAGCAGGAGACCCAACCATGAACTATCCGCAACTGTTTAAAGACGGCCTCTGGGACAACAACGTCGCCATGGGCCAGATGCTGGCCCTGTGCCCACTGCTGGCGGTCACCACCAGCGCCACCAATGGCCTCGGCATGGGCATCGCCTCGCTGGCGGTGCTGATTCTGACCAATACCCTGATTTCAGCGGTACGCGGAGTGATCAGCCCGCAGGTACGGATTCCGGTACTGATCGTGATGATCGCCACCGCCGTGACCCTGACCGACATGGCCATCAACGCCTGGATGCACGACCTCTACAAGGTGCTGGGCCTGTTTATCGCCCTGATCGTGACCAACTGTGCCATCTTTGGTCACGCAGAAAGCTTCGCCAGCAAACAACCGGTAATACCGGCACTGGCCGACGCCATCGCCATGGGACTGGGCTTTACCTGGGTACTGGTTGCAGTCGGCGCAATGCGCGAAGTACTCGGCAGCGGCACCCTGTTCGCCAACGCTTCCCTGCTGCTCGGCCCCGGCTTCGCCTGGCTGGAAACCACCATCTTCAGCACCAGCCCCGACATCCTGATCGCCATCCTGCCACCCGGAGCCTTCATGGCCCTCGGCTTCCTGATCGTGATCAAACGCCTGATTGACCAGCGCCTGCGCAACCGCGAAGAGGCCGGACTGGTGCAAATGCAACACTGAGGACACGGCCATGGAAATCAGCGTTATCTACGCCACACTGGAACAACAACCCTGGATCAACCTCGACGTCCCGGACGAATGCACCATCCGCGAAGCCTTTGAACTCAGCGGACTGGCCGAACGCTTCCCCGACATCGACATCGAAAACAGCCGCGTTGGCATCTTTGGCAAACTCGGCACCCTCAGCACCGCCCTCAAACCCGGCGACCGGGTCGAAATCTACCGTCCCATCATCCGAAACCTGGATGAAGACGACGACGATGATGACGATTGATGCCACAACCGGCATCAGAAACCCCACTCAAAAAACCAAAAGGGCAGCAAAACGCTGCCCTTTCTGGTTTGGAATGGTGCTCAGAAAACCATAAAATCGAGAACGACGCTCCGCTAGAGTCAGCCATAAAAAGCGTATACAATACGCCGCCTTGCGCAGAGGCATCGACCCTGCAAGCGATCCGCCCGTAGCTCAGCTGGATAGAGCGTCGCCCTCCGGAGGCGAAGGTCGGTTGAAAAATGAATCCGGAGAGCAAAAGTCAATTCGCACCAGTCGGTTTGACTTCAATCTGATACCCGCCCTTAGCTCAGCTGGATAGAGCGTCGCCCTCCGGAGGCGAAGGCCAGAGGTTCGAATCCTCTAGGGCGGGCCATTTCTCTAAAAACGACCTTTACCCCAAGTGACCAAAAAACAGCGATTTTAAGTCCGGTGACCAAACGGTGACCATTTGGTGTCCACGGCTTTACTGATCTAATTATTGATAGGCGTGATTTTGACCTTTGCCCTTTTTTTGAATGATTGGGCCAGTGTCCCTGTTGGAAAGATTCTTTTGGTACTTTCGAGGCTGCATGTTCTTGCTTCTGTTGAATCAGACAGCGGGTTCGCAATCCTGCAAGTTTTTCCCCGCTATCATCATTAATCCGTAGTTATTCTTAATCGTAGATAAGAGATGCTGTCTCTGGATCGTACCGAAGCCCCTCAATCTTCCCGGAACGGATCAAACCGACAGCTTCATCAATCATCTGAATAGGCAGTAAAAACCACTCTCTCGGCCTCACAGGTTTACCGAAGCGATCGTTGATCACCAGCTCTAGTTGAGCGGGAGCAAAAATTTTGTGGAGCAGGTTTTCGAGTTTGGTTCTGTTGATTCCTGCTATTTTGTATTCCGCCACCACTTCAACTTCTGCGAGCAGGTAGGTGGCATCGTGAGCCGCATTGGCTATTCGGGTTTTAACCTTGCCACCTGTAACGCCAATCTTGTGGATCAACTCTCTGTGCTGTGCGACGGTTGGGTGATCTGAATAACTTCTCAGAACGTATATGGTCCCGCTTTCAATGTCATCTTCTTCCCACTGGTCGCTAAACAGAGGCCCAGCATCCGTTTCTGTTACCCTGCGACCCGTATCGTCCTTATAGAGAGCGCGTTGAAGAGAGCGAAGTAGCAAATTACTTTCAGTCCCATTGGAGTAAACGACTCGCAGGCGAGCATCATTTTCACCATTGGGCGCTTTGATGGTTTCACCAACTTCTGCCACGTACGCCAGTTGCCCTCCCAGAATGAACAAGTTGCTTTGCTCGATACTGGCATCCTGTTTGAAGCGACGGGTCTCTCTTATGCCATCTTTGAGCTCGCGCTCGATACGCTCAAAAATGGACTGATATTGCTCGAAGTCATCACAGATATCACGTTTGGCAATTTCTTCTGCTTCTCGTTTCTGAGCCGTGCTTCGAACGTGCTTCAGCTCGCTTAAGGCACCACCGGTAATACCTTCCAGTTCAGAGAGCAGTTCATCATCAGAAGCGTTATCAACGCTGTAAGACGATGAGTCTTCGCTCACGCCTGAGCTGGCAGTATAAACAGCCGTAAGTAGCCCCTGATGATCAAGAGACGACAACAGCTCATGGTATTCCGTCAGCGAGCGCAATCGCTCCAGGCGGGTGGCGTACAATCGCTCAAAAATATCCCGATCTTCGCCATGCTGCGGGCGCTTTTTATGTTCTTTGTAAAAGCGTTGAATGTCTTCAAAACCGGCAACAATTCTCTGCTCTTTGACAGACAGGCTTTGCTTCTTCTCTGATTTGGCGAAGTCACTCAATTCTGAACGCAGATCATCAAGATCCATCATAGCGGCCCTCATCTTTATAACGAACAAACGCAGCAGCACCTTCTGCCATGCGTTTTTCCCAGGCGTCCACTGCGCTGATCGAAGGTAAACGGCCTCGTTCCTTCTTGAATTTCACGGCCCGGATGGCCAAGTCTTTGGCTTCATCCGGGCTTAAACGTGTGGTTTTTGCTGCAATTGCAGCAGCTACCTGTTTCAAGCTTTCTTCACTCATGGTCTTCGACAGAATGGAGTAGGCCTCTCCAAAGGGATTAATCTGATCGATCAGATCAATGTCCAGCTCCCGAACGTCCATGGTGTACTTGCGAATACCTTGGATCAACGCGGTATTCGGCCTTGGCTCGGTATCACTGCCGTCACCAGTCGTTGGCAGGTCATCGTTTTCAGCGATGTCCAGAGCCACTTGCTTACCCTGCTGAATCAAATTCAGTGCTGCGATGGCGTGCTGGCGAACGGATTCCTGATCGTCATCGTCCAGTTCGGGGTAACGCTCTTTTATGATTTTTCCCATACGAACCTGGGTTAATTCTTCAGGCACCATCTCTTCGTCGAATAATCCTCTCTCGACGGCCGTTTTATCTTGTACAAAGCTGGCAATCACTTCATTCAAGTCTTCCCTGCAAATACGAACGGCTTCTTCACTTTTCGGGGTAACAAGCCCGTTGATTTCAATTTGCATCTGGCCTGTTTCTTCATTGAAGCCAACATTGGTTTTGGATGGGTCATAGCCTTCGTCACCATAATCAAAACCATCGGTTGCTTCATTGGTGGGCGCTTTGGGGCGGAATTCAAATCTTGGCGCAAGCACCTGCTCCATCAGCAAGCTTGCGGCAATGGCTTTCAACGTATCGTTGATGGCTTCGGTTACCGCTTCTTCACTGGCGTCCGGCTCTGCAATCAGATTGGTAAAGCGAGCTTTGCTTTTGCCAGGGGCGTCACGAGTTGCACGGCCAATAATCTGCACCACTTCAGTCAGACTGGAGCGATAACCTACCGTCAGAGCGTGTTCACACCAGATCCAGTCAAAGCCTTCTTTGGCCATGCCCAGAGCAATGATGATATCGACATAATCCCGGTTATTTTTCTGGGATGAATCTTTGAGTGCTGCAGAAACCTTGTCGCGATGCTGGGCATCATCGACCAGATCGGCAATTTTCAAAATTCGGCCGGATGGCGTTTTGACCAGCTGAAAGCCCGTTTCAGGATCGACACCTTGCCATTCACCCAGTTCCTCAATGATGTGCTCAACCTCGCGAATCTTGTCTTTGGTACTTTCGCGGGAGTTCACACTGGGAATATGGATGATAGTTTTTTCATCCGGGTCCAGAACCTTGAGCAAATCATCGGAGTACGGGCCGGTGTAGAAGAAGTAGCCAATATCGAGCTTTTTCAGGTACTGATAGCCATTCAGTTGCTCGTAATAGGTATAGGTCACCGTTTCAAAACGGGCTTCATCTTCGGGCGACAGTACCGCTTCGGCGTCTCCTCGGAAGTAAGACCCTGTCATCGCAACAATATGGACTTTATCCCGAGACATCAGCTCAGCTAGCTGGGAACCAAGACGGTTTTCAGGGTTGGCCGATACATGGTGGAATTCATCCACCGCGATTAGGCAATCATCAAAGACATCGATGCCGAATTTTTCCACCGCATTGCGGAATGTTGCGTGCGGGCAGACCAACACCTGATCGTCGCTGTTTAAAAACGCTCCAACGGAATTCGCCTTGCTGCCATCACCCGGGTGGTTACACAGGTTCCATTTTGGCTCGACATGCCAATCGGCCCAAAAGCCAAATTCCGACAGTGGTTCATCCGCAAAGCTGGAACCAATGGACTTTTCAGGCACGGTAATGATGGCTTTACGGATCCTCTGATTGTGTAATTTATCCAGTGCGATAAACATCAAGGCTCGGCTTTTACCCGACGCCGGAGGTGATTTGATCAGTAAATACTGTTCACCACGTCGTTCGTAAGCGCGTTCTTGCATCGGGCGCATGCCCAGCTCGTTTGATTTGTTTGACTGGCCACTCTGTGCGTAAGTCACAGACACTGCAGGCACATTGTTTTTCATAATCCAGATATCCTTCCAGGCTTTCGCCAGTCCTAAAAACTTCAGCTATCGGGCCGTTCTATCAGGGTTAAAAAAGCGCGCATAAAAAGCTCATAACCGCGCATAACCGCGCATAACCGCGCATAACTGAGAAGCCTCAGCTTTCAGGGAGGATGTAGTAAGCACCTCGTTTTTCACCCTGTTGCTGTAGCCGACCATCTTCTCTTAACGCTTTTAGTAACCGGGTTGCTTGATCTTTGCTCAGGTGACAGAGATCCATCACCTCTTGACGCTGTACTCTCCCATGATGCTGAACATGCGACAGCACCATCTGCTCATTCTGCAAACGGCTAAATCCGGCCTGACGGGTATAAGCCACTTTATCGCCTTTGGCTTTGTACATAGCGGCAGACAGGGTATAGGTTCGGCCACGGGTTTTTCCATGAGCCTCGACCAATCCGGCCTCAACCAAATGCTCAACAGTACGCTTGGCAAGGCTGATATCCTGCTGGATCAACGTTGCCAGCTCATCCAGGTCAGTTCGTTTTTGATCGCGTAGGGCTGACAGCACAATCAGGCTGTTGATCGGCAGGTGACCTTGAGCTTTCTCTTGCTCAACCACCAGCTGCAGAAACACCTCGTCAGCATCAACAGTTTCCAGTTTCAGAATCACACTGTTGAAATCGGTGCGGCTGTAATCCGGTCTGGGTCGGCCAAACCGCAACATGCCACGGTAGATTTTATCGACACCCCGGCCAGAGCGTTCGACCACGCCAATGCGTTTCATCACATCCGCCAGTTGTGGATTGCGGGGGCGTGGTTCGGTGCTGAGCAGGTTATCCAGTGTGACGCCTTCAACCAAACCACCGGGATTGCTGATGGTTAAGCCCAGGTCATCGAGGCGAACATGTACCGCACCTAACTTGTGATAGTCACGATGCACCAGAGCATTGGCGACGGCTTCACGGAAGGCCCCCATATCGACTTTGGGCACCGGCACCCGAAACAGCCCTACCTGCACTTCTCGCTCCGGGTTGTAAGCCTTGAAGTTGGTCTCCAGCCACTCCAGCATTTTCAGTAGTGGAAAACGGCGGAATTCATTCATCCGAACGTCTTCACGTTCCAGCACCTGAAAGGCCAATTCATGGGTAGACACCCGTTCTCTTAGTGCGTGCTCACGGCCAATCACCAGCAGGCCAGTAAGGGTTGGAAGACGCGAGCCTGTGGAGGTTCGGGCGGTAAAACCCAGCGTGGCATCCAGCTGATCATCGTCGAGCTCCAGCAGCACCCGATCACCGCCATAACTCTGAATGGCCTGACGCAAACGTTCACGCTCCAGCGGGTCAAAATCGGCGGTAGTCGCACCCGATACAATCTGGGCAGAACTGTCCGACAAGCCGATACGAGAAGCATGGCTTTGGCGTTCGTGCGGCAACATGGCGACACATTCTGGTGTACCGTCTTGCTTCAATCGGCGGCGCAGATACTGGCCTGCCGTCGTCGCAATTTCTGAATGAATCGCTTTGGGTACGGTGATTCGCGCTACCTCAAGGCCGTTCACTTCAACCGCTTCGACGTTTACCTGTAAAGCAGGCGATGTACGGGCAGCAATCAGGCCGGTTAAACCGGACAAGTTGGCGTGGGCTTCGTGCAAACCTGTAGGCGTACCGTCATCTTCCACGCCCAGCCAAAGCTCACCGCCTTCAGAATTAGCCAAACACGCCAGCGCTTGAACCAGTTCGTCATCACGCAGGCGTTTGCGGTCGCTTTTGAATTCCACCGTGAGAGATTCTTTCAAAGGAATTGGATTTTCTGTCATGACCGACCTCGTTTGGACTTCTTGCCGGTCGTATCAGCGGCTGTCTCTGCTGTTATTTTGGTGTACAGCTCAAACAGCTTTTCCAGTCGTTCGGTGTCGTTGCGGAAGCGACGGCCAATATAGATACGTTCCAGCACTTCGTCGTTACGCTCATGGGCCTCTCGCAGGTCTTGCGGCATGGCATCCGGTTTGTAGAGATCGGCAATGGTCGCTGGAAAATGTGCTTCTCGCGCCAGCAGAATATCTTCCGCGCAGCGGGTAAGGTCAGCTTTGTTTTTTTCGGTCAGTCTGGGCACCGGAAAGGTATTCCAGCCCAGTGTGTTGGAATAGCGGAAATCTGTTTTCATTTTGCCGCAGACTGTGCCGATCCAGACCAGGTGAATACGGGAGGCGATCAGGGCCATATTCCAGAGAGGGACGTCATACATTGCAAATGCCAGATTGGAAATCACCGACCGCTCTGGTAATACACCAACAGGTAAGTACTGCCTGGTTTCAGAACTGACCTGAGGGACAATCATTGACACGCGCTTTCCAACGGCTTGGATTTGGCGAAATCTATGTGGGTAACTAGCCGCTGGACGAGTCTCAGCTGCTTTACTATTACTACGAAATGCTGCTACCGAAAGTATACGATTACGAATATCAGCTATTTTTTCAGCCTTAAGCCGCTGTTCATCTTCGATCCACAAGCAATAACGTTCCAGGCCCCTAATATATTCAGCAGCTCCAAAATATGGGCGTATATATTCTCCAGCCTCAGGATAAGAGTTTAAAAGAGACTTTCTCTCATCAGCATCCAACGACAAATAGCCATTATCTGTTGGTTTATTTCCCCACACTAGATAACCACGGTCTTTTGGAGACTTTGATATTGATTGAACAATAATGTTTTCAGAACTAACAAGATACGCATTAATTTCATTACACTGCTTTTCAATCGTTGAGTCATCCTCACCAATCGAAAACAGTCGACGCGGAAACCGTGGCGAAGCAGAGATACCGATAATCGCAACGGTAACCCCAGCGTTATTCTTAGCGAGGTTTTTCCATTTGAATGAGGTATGGGCAAACTCAATTTGGCAGCCGGTTTCAAACACCTCTGGCCACAAAATCGGCACCTGCTGACCTTGGCAAATTGAATTGGTGGATACGAAGGCCGCAGCGGCTGTGTTACGCGAGCAATAGTCAGCCGCCTTCATAAACCAGCCCGCGACGTAATCCAGCGACTTCCAGCTTTTGGCGCGTTTTTCAAAAATCCCCTGCAAGTCGGCTTTTTGCTCTTTGGACTGCCAGGTCGATCCCAAATACGGAGGATTGCCGCAGATATAGACTTCGCCGCCTTCGTTGTCGAAATTGATCTCGGCCTGGTCAAGCGGGCTTTGGAACAAGTCATCAGCATACAGTTTTACACTGGTGCCTTGAGATGGACAGGCGGATTCCCAATCCACTTGCAGGGCATTGCCACTGGTAATCCAGTTTTGATGATTTAACGGCAGAAACTCCACCAGCGCTTCGCGTTGCCCTCGGTAGGCCACATCGCACTGATACTCAGCAATGATCAGTGCCAGACGCGCGATTTCAGCCGAAAAGTCCCGCAGTTCAATACCGCGAAAATTATTCAGTGGTATCTCACTTTTCTGGCCTTGCTCGCCTCGGCGTTCATTGATGGTGTTTTCAATTTCACGCAGTTGTTTGTAGGCAATCACCAGGAAGTTGCCAGAGCCACAGGCCGGGTCGAACACCCGAATACGCGCCAAACGCTTGCGCAGGTTTAGCAGCTTGCGGGCGTTGTCTCCGGCGTCTTCCAGTTTCTCACGCAGATCATCCAGAAACAGTGGATTCAGTACCTTCAGAATATTGGGCACGCTGGTGTAGTGCATGCCCAGTTCGCCCCGTTCTTCGTCATCGGCGACCGCCTGGATCATAGAGCCGAAGATGTCGGGGTTAATCTGGGTCCAGTCGAGGTTGCCGATATGCAGCAGATAAGAGCGTGCAATTTTGCTGAAACGCGGGACATCTGCACTGCCGGAGAACAAGCCGCCGTTTACATACGGGAACTGATCTGCCCATGGGCGCAGGCCAGATTCAGCACGGTCATGGATTTTGGTGTTCATGGCCCGGAATATTTCACTGATCACTTCGTGGGTGTTCGATGAATCCCGTGAGCTCATCTGTTCTATCGTGGCGGTGAACAGATCGGTGCCATGAAAAATGTGCGTGTCTTCAGCAAAAAAGCAGAAAATCAGCCGGGCCATAAAGTGGTTCATTTCATGGCGTTGATCGGCGGTTGCCCAGTCCGGGTTATCTTGCAGTAATTCAACGTACAAGCGGTTCAAGCGACTGGTGGCCCGAATATCGAACGAGCTGTCGCGTATTTGCTTAATCGTAGTAATGCCCGCCAACGGCAGGAAAAAGCCGAAGTGATCGGGGAAACGTGGGTATTCGCAGGCGATGGTTTCGCCAGTTTCCAGCTCTTCCGCTTCGAAGGTTTCACCATCAGTAGCCAGAATGAATTTGGCTTTGGCCTTTTTCGTTGCCGGGCTTTCACGCAGTTGAGTCAGGGCATTGCCAACGCCACCAGATTCAGCAATCGCGATCTGGATATGATTGGTTTGCAGAACACCGCCTACGTCAGAGCGGTTACTGGCACCCCTTTGCAGTTTTTTGATGGTGGTTTCTTTATTGCCAAAAGCGCGCAGAAACTCAAACGGAAAGACTTTTTCATCAAACGGCTGTTCGGCCAGTTCTGAAATCGCGACTTCAATCTCTACCGCGTTCACGCAGTGGCCCCTTGCTCATGGGTATGGTCAGTATCGGCAACCAGCTCCAGCAGCTCTGAGATATCGCATCCCAGGTATACACACAGCTGCTCCAGTACGTCGAACTCCACACGCACAGCGGTTTCCTGATACAGCCGGGTAATGGTTCCACGATTGATGCCGGTGTCTCTGGCAACATCTGCGATCTTCAGTTTCTTCTCGCCCATGATACGAGACAAATGACACTTAATCATCCTCAACAGCCCTTTTTGATCTACAGCAGAGCAAAAGTGCTTGCAGAAGATCTTACCTGAGTTATTATGCTCTACAGGAGATCAAAAGATCCCGCTGAAAGTTAATTTATCTTACTTGAGGATGAAGGTTATGTCACAGACCTATCTCACCACTGAAGAACTGTCCGCTCGTATCAAGTACGACGCCCGCACCATTCGTAACCAGTTGAAGGACTCGGTATTGCTGGAAGGCATTCACTACGTTCGCCCATTTGGTGGACGCAAGATCTTGTACATCTGGGAACGTATCGAGCAGGACATGTTTAAAGCACCTGCAATCGACACACTTGTCGCTGGTCTTCAGTAAGGAGGTGCCCGATGGGAGCAGTGAATACACGCAATGGCACATTGCAGATTGATTTCCGCTATCAGGGTGAACGTTGTCGTGAGCAAACCCGACTGACAGACACCCCATCCAATCGCAAACGAGCCAAGAAAATTCTGGAGCGTATTGAAGCCGAGATCACACTGGGGACATTCAACTACAGGGATTACTTTCCGAAGAGTAAACGGGCGGATGTCTTTGATGAAAAAGCTCAGCAGCGAGAGGCAGCTAAACAACGACTGGGATTGTCTGGAAACACGACGGAGTTGCCATTATTCGCAGAATTTGCCGATATCTGGCTGGCCGAGAAAAAAATCGAGTGGCGAGACAGCCACTTGATAACGGTGATTTCCAACCTGAACAGCTATGTGCTGCCAGAGTTTGGAGAAAAGAGAGTCAACGACATCACCAAAGCCGACATCCTGAATTTTCGTTCAACACTCGCCAAAGAACCGAAGCGAAAAGGCAGTCCACTGAAGGCTCCAACCATCAATAAGGTGATGACACCATTACGAATGATTGTAAATGAGGCCGCTGACCGGTACGAGTTTACGTCGCCCTGGAAGGGAATTAAATCCCTGAAAATCCAAAAGGTCGATGTTGAACCCTTTACGCTCGAAGAAGTTCAGCAAATCCTGGCTCACGTACGAGCCGACTTCCGGCCTTATTACACTGTCCGCTTCTTCAGCGGTATGCGTACCGGTGAGATTGACGGCTTGCAATGGAAGTACGTTGATTTTGAGCGACGTCAGATCCTGATTCGGGAAACTGTCGTCAACGACCAGCTGACGTACACCAAGACTGATGGCTCACAGCGTGAGATTCAGATGTCCCAGCCAGTGTTTGACGCATTGAAGGAACAACACGCAGTAACCGGTGGTATGCAGTTTGTATTCGCTACCCGCAAAGGAACCCCGCTCAATCACAACAACGTGACCAAGCGCGTTTGGTATCCATTGTTGCGGTATTTGGGTTTGAAGGAGAGACGTCCTTACCAGACTCGACACACTGCTGCGACACTGTTGCTAGCGGCGGGCGAAGCTCCGGAATGGATCGCTCGTCAGATGGGGCATACCACAACGGAAATGCTGTTCCGGGTGTATTCACGCTACGTTCCTAACCTCACCCGGCAGGATGGTTCCGCGTTTGATCGTTTGCTGCAACAACAAGGCATCCAGACACAGATCACTCCTGATAAAACGGAGGATCTGTAAATGAACCGCGCTCGTAACAACAAACTTTGGGTATCTGACCGCGCGCACAATGTGGCTGAATGGTTGATCCATATTCATCGAGTACAAAATGGCTACGGACTGGCTCCTTATCTCGGTGTGCAACCGTATCTCGACAACTACAATGCTGTACGGCTGTGGGTGCAGATAAAATTAACCCGGCGTCCTCCAGAGCTGCAAACCCTTGGGGATGTCAGAAAGGCCTTCCGACGGTTACTGCCCGTGGATAAAGGCGAGTGACCATCAACGGAAAAACTGACAGGTGTTTGATGAAAACAAAAATCCATCCAAACAGAGTGGTTGAGCTTGATCCGAGGATGCTGGAAGACCTTGGTATCAAGCTTGGTGACAAGGTCGATCTCTACCTGCGTGATGCCGACTCAATTTTCCTCGTCAAATACGGGACGAGAAGGCAAGAATGGGGCGAGCCAGCCGCGACCGTCACTGTCTTTGAATACCCTGGGGGAGAGTGACTGTAAGGTCTGAACTGTGTTGACTCAGACCCAATCTGACAGTGCCCAGATTGGGTCGAGGCTGTTATATGAGCTAGGAGCTTGCCTCCCTCTCCTGGTAAAACCCAGCTACTTAGACATAAAAATAACCTTTAAAATCAATAACTTGAATTTTTTTTGAAATTTTCCAGCCATTCTCCTAGCTGATCACAGATCTGTACTGAAATATTGTGATTCCACCCAATCACGGGTTTATTCAAAGGAGATTTCTTTATGGCTAAATCATCTAGCGGTTCTCAGAGCGGTCGCGGCCAATCCAGTCACTCTGGCCCCGGCGGTAACTGGCCAAGCACAACAGGCAATCCGTCTGGCGGTGGTCGTGGTAACGCACCTTCCAAGTAATTCAAGCACTGTGATATCGGCTCATTTTATGGGTCGATATCAAGGAAATCATGATGAAAAAATTATCTGCCAACAAAGATATCGACAAGTTTGTTCGAAAGCTATTACGCTCTGGCTGGTCATTAGTACGCACAAAGCGCCACCCTGTAATCAAAGCTCCATGCGGGAAGCGAATCGCTGTGCCTTCAAGTCCTGGTGTAGCTAGGGCATATGATGAATTCACTCACGCCTTACAACGGCTCCAAACTCAAGGATGAAAATAATGATGCAACCTCCTTTCTATACTCTAATGGAAATGGTACGACTGATTTGCAATGCGTTTGACATAGGGCGCTCAATCAAGAAAGACCTAGACAATAAAGCACAGGATAGATATACCTCTTTACCTGAAGCGATGGGGTACTTTGAACAGCCAGATTTGAAACAAGAACTAACTTGGATTGTTGGATCAGAGGAAATAGCTGATAGTATCATTATTCAAATCGAAATTGGATTAAAGCAATACATTCGTATAATTAAAGAAACCAATGGCAATGGCATCAGCCGACCGAATATGATGCTTATAATCTTCAGAGTATTTGCATATTTTCTGGTTACAGGAAAATTAAACATTAGAATATCAAAATACCGAGTTTCTATACTTGATGAAAAGACTGGGTTATGCAGCAGTGCACTTCCAGTATTACTTGAACGCTTGGAAAAAGAATCTCTTACATGGCAGTCAATGTTGATCAATGAATCAAAAGATGTCAGGGATAAAGTATCAGGATGGAAAAATGGGGAACATCTACCTGAGCTGTCTTCCATCAAACTTTTGATGAATGAACCAGGAATGGTAGATGAGCGCTCGGCCATTGTTTTGGCAAGAGCCTGGGATTATCTAATTAGAGAGTATGAGCAAATCGACTGCTCCCCATCCGATTGGTTACCGGAATCCCGTATGGAATTTTATAACCAGCTCATAAAATCAACCGCAATTGAAAAAGATATTTTTGAACCTCATGTAAAATTAGTACAGGGCTTTCTAAAACACTCAAATACTACAGCAGAGCAAGCTAATTCTGCAGTGAAAAATATGAGAGCCATTGTTAAAGAAAACAGCAATCCATATTTCAATGATATGTACTGTGACTGGGATCAAGCACGTATTTTCATCAAACAAGAAAAATATAAAGAAGCACTTGATCTTTACAAGTCAGCCATTGACAAATCCATGTATTGGAATTGTCTTCAGATAGATGATTTATTACACGAAGCGTTGTTAGCGGCATCAGCTATAGGGAAAGATCGTACTTTCTGTAAGAAAATCAGAAAATCACAGATAACATTTGGTTCTGCTTTGCCTTATCAGGATACTAAATTTGATAGCAAAAAATATAACGATCACATTCAAGATTGGGAAATAGATCGCTATGAAGAAGAGTTTCATAGAATACACAAACCCCAAAATTTAACTCCTCCCAAGAGTAAAAAAGGCCCTCTCACGTTTTTGTTTGATGACGTTGATGGTGTGCGCTACGACTATAAGAAACCAGACAAGATGATAAAAGTGCCTTGTCGAAATGGATATAAGAGAATGCCTCAATTGGTATATGCTGTAACATATAATCATTGGGATCAATTCTGCCGCCTCTTAGATCACGGTGCCAATGTCGACAAATTAACTACATCATCAGAATCAGCCCTATTAATGGCATTAGAGAAAATAGCTTTTGATAGCATACCAACTGGACAAGCAGACGTCCGATATTTTGACAAACTAATCAAATTTCCACATAGTGATAATACGTTAAACACTCTGACTGAAAAGAGAAGAATTTCATTACTCGATTCCGCCATTCGTTCCTGCAAACCGACAGTTGTAGAAGCTGTTCTGGAACTTGGGATTGATATTGACTTGGTTGCGGCAACAGATCGTTGTACCCCTTTGTATCAAGCTGTTGGTTTACTGCATACATTAGAAAATCCTCAGAAACTTTATGACAAGATAATTTCCGCACCTCAATCATATGACGCCGTGCATCGAGATGCATTCCAACGATATACAAACGACCTTTTTGCTACTGATGGGTTCATAAAGTCTATTAACGAGATGCATAGTAATGAGCAATGGAAAGCACAGCTCCTTAAAGTTCTGCATCATGTTATGTACGAACGTAATGAAAGAATCTCAATCACCGGGCTGATAGAAATAATAAAATTGCTGATATCCAAAGGAGCCAACACAAACCAAAAGCATACTTATCCATTGCAAGGTTATACGCCGCTGATGTTAGCTGTAGAATTTGGGCTTTCCAGTATTGTAGAGCAAATGTTAAAGAATGGTGGTGATCCAACGATAACGTATTACGATCAAAATCTCTATAAGCATCTTAACTGCATTGATATTGCAAACCTATTCAAAAATTATGATTTAGCAAGGAAGTTAGCGTTGTCTTAGAGTTTCAAGACAATCATTTCGAATAAGAAAGTACTAACCTCCCTCTAGCTTTTATTATTATTTGACACCGAAAGGGGGAATAAATCAGCATCATGCTCATGAAAAATCTGAAAGTGGTGACGTGAGTGCCCCCTTTTTAACAAAGGCCTAAAAAACCACAGGCACTAAACCAATCGAATTCGACTCGACTCCCACTTCCTCAACACCGCTTCCAGAAACCACCTTGGCTGTTCGCGGTTAATAGCCGCCTCGTCGAGAATCAGGGTTTGAGCATCCATCTCGCCCAAAAAAGTCAGCTTACGCGAATTATCAAAGAAATAGGCGCGGTCGCAGTGTTCCAGCATGCCCCGAAGGTTTGTGAGTGATCGCGCATAGCGGCCCCGGATTTTATCTTCCGGTACATCATGCCCGCCCATATCAACTCGCTGCGCCACCCGGCTCACGTTCAGATCGGCGGCGTTCGTACAAACGAAATACAGAGACGTACGAAACCCTTTTTGTCTGGCGCTGCGGACAAATTCAATGTGACCCGCATGACTCATCACGGATTCGTACGTGAAGGGACGCCCGCAATCAACCCAGTCTTGCCTCAGACCCATCGCAATCTGTTGCGCCAGTTTGCTGCGTTGATCATTCTCCTGAGCTGGTGTGCACGAGGCGTTCAGGCTTTGTAGATCCAGATGGATATGTTTGGCAATGTCATCAGGGTTCAGATATTGGCCCAGACTGATCGTCGGGTGTTCTTGCATCAGATAATTGGCAAGCGTGGTTTTGCCCGATCCGTTGGGGCCCGCGATCAAGCGAAGGCGGGGCTTTTCTTCTCTCTGCTGGTTCATAAGCTGAGTTCATCCCTCAATGTGAACGTCTCCGACGTCTCCAGCTGTTTGACGACGTCTTCTGTTCCATCCGGGTTGCATTTCACCAATTCAGTCCCTCGTATATAGGTATAAGCAACCGAGGCTTTCTCAGCTCGTGATATTTCTGTCCTGGAAGCGCGATACGCATCATTGTGAAAGACTTTTGCTTCGCCTGAGAATTTTCGGCGATCTGCTCTACTGGTTTTGGAAGCCATGCATCACTCTCCTGACTGAATCGGCGGGACTGTTCATTGTACGATCAAGCAGCTTCAGGAATCGAATCCAGGGCTGGTTTTTAGGGCCTGCAGCTTTGCCCCGTTGCCTTCTATCGGATACAGGAAAATCTCATTTTTACGCCAAGCATCGCTTCTGGATCCGTTGCCGTTGCCTTCTGCTCTACGGAGCGGTTCCCTTATCAATTCTAAGTGGTACAGAGATCGCGTGAGACGCCATTTCAGTTACAGGCAGTGAAATACTAGAATCATTAAGTGCCCAGCTTGCATATTTTTTATTTAGTTTTCTATAATTCAATCGAGCCGAGAAAGTTATTGGAGACCTAGCCCAAAATGGTATTTCTACATTATATGAAAACGACTCGCTTTTACCTGACTTAACAACCCTATTATAGACATTGCCAACCTGGCGAAACAAGTCGTGCTTCCAAACAATATCCCCAAATTTATCAATAGGCTTTGAAGCTAAAAAGTGAGAATCCTCGTCAACATACCCATTAATTATCTTTCCAGACGAAAAAAACTCTTTCCCAGATCCATCGATAGCAACAAATTCAATCCAAACTTCATTTATATCTGTCGTTCCTCCTGGAAAGTTATGACCAACAAGGTTGTTTGAAACAAGAACTGAAATATCTATAGTTTTACCTGCATATACTATACTTTTATTCCTAGCATAGATTTTAGAGTCATCGTTCAGTTGAATTATTTCCTCCTGATCATCAAAAAAGCGTGGTTCTTGTATCCTAAGCCCCACCACATTGGACATTAAGAACTTTTTAGACAACCTTAATTGGTTTAGATCCTGATTTAAAAATGGTAAGGCTGTATTAGCCCCTAAAAACCGATGTGACGTACGCTTCTTTCTATCCTCTATATTAATCATATGACAATCCACACAACTCTTACTTTCTAGTGTAGAGTGACTTGCCAAATTTTTTCCGGAAAATGGGCTTTCAAGCCAAGCAGAATACTCATCTTGCATTTTGAACCAAGTCCAATTATTTATTTTCTCATCCATAAATTGAACATGACACGATGAACACAATTCAGGCTGATCCAAGATATCCTTCCGCATTTTCATTTTATGAACATCAGGATAAAAATATATTAATAAATAATATAATTTCTTTAAAAGTTTCGAATCCACCTGCGAAAACAAATAGGTTTTCGAGGCATCCAACTCGTAATTAGCCATTCCCTGAGTGCCATTAATTTTAGATATTCCATGACAAGACATACAACTTACACCCTGGTTGTGGCTCACACTACCTTTAGTGCCACCATGAAATCCGTCACTCCCTAGTTGACCAGATAATAATGCAATAGGGGAATGGCATCCCTCACAATATCGAGCTGCGGGAATACCATGATCGCGCACAAGTAGATCGATATTTTTAATGTAGAAAGGGTCACTTGAGGCTTGGCTGTGAACAGAGCTTTCCCATTCCAAGAACTCTTCATAATGACAGAGGCCACATTCATTAGAGTTACCAATAACTTCTTCGGGTACAAACCTGTTATTGACGGTCGTTGTTAAGCTTGGCAAGAAAGGACTTTCGCCATAGGGATATGAGTATTCAGACACATCGCCATATTCAAAAAAAACAAGACTATTCTCTTCATCCAAAACAAGAAGGACAGCTAGAAACAAAAACACCAAGACTACATATGTGGCCAAAATACCGCTTTCAAAACAAGGTTCAAATTCAACTTCACGAGTTTCAGTGAAGCAATAAAAAGAAATAACCACCAAGAAACAGAAAATAAAAGAATGTATGGATACCAAATATTCTAACCAGCCTCCCTGCCAGCCAAAACCATATAAAAACCAAACCACAACATATATTAAAAAAAGAATTCTTCTAAGGATGGAATTCACTCTAATAAAACCACCTGTCCCCGAAAACAATACAATCAAATAGAGAAACAACAAGCCAAAAAATGAAAAAACATATACTAACCCAATCCCTTGAGCAAAAAAAAGCTCCCCAGGCAACAAATAAACCACTATTCCAGAAAAAAAACACAAATTCAAAACGTAGTTAAAAGCCACATAAAATATATTCATTTAAAACAAGCCTTCATTGTTCACCTTAATAAAAGCTGAAAGATATTTCTTCTTATCGTCATCGGAAACAGATAGCAGAATATTAAAAAACTCCCTATTCAGATCGATACACTTGCTCAAGTTATACAGAAATAGATCTATTTCTTCACGATCTACAGACTCATACAAACTTACTAGATCCATCTTCTCAAGATTCGTACCACAGACACCAAAGTACCAAGATGTTGAGAATTTATGATACCCTGATTCGCTCATAAATTTCTTAAGTTCAAGGAAATCCTGAACATCGTAATATCTAACGACATTAATCCAAAAATCTTCTGTTAAAGTTTGAAAACCTTTCTTATCAACATATTCACGTATAGCTTCATGTGAGAAAACAACAAATTTCGACAGGCATGCAATTTCTTCAGGTGAAAACCCAGTAATATCCGAGAAATCTTCCGAATTCAACTTATCAACATCAACATCAACATATTTACAATATTTTAAAAAATCCTCATTCGAAAGAACACTTATACTTTCATATAACTCCTGATATAATAAAGAAGATTGAATATCACTAACATATGACAAGACCTTATATTCGTTACTATATAAAACCTCAGACAATATAGTATGCGCTTCGGAAGAAACAACAGATCCGGCTGGAATCATCTTCGAAATATTTTTGAGCATCACTTCTGGCGATGCATTTAGGACTCCTAACAAAGTCTTTTTTTTAGATGGATCAATATATCCCCAAAATGGCATAATAGAGGAGTATATACGCCAAAAACCAGAATTTGAATATTCGACTGACGAAAACTTAATGATGAATCCACCATCACTCTTAAGCTCCACTGAATTAATTAACAAATCAACTACATCGTAAAGAAAAGAATAATTTACTTGAAATCCAAACTTGCTTACATTGTTAAAATAACCGGCTATTCCATAGCTATCATCCAAACTAACCTCATCGTTATTTACTAGATTTCCAACTAGCAGAATATTATAATATGGATAATACAGAGCATCCGAGGACTCATACTTAGATTTTATATAAACAGTCGATATTTTATTATCTGTTTCAATCAAAGCATTTAAAAAACATCTCTTAGAATCCATAGAATCTGTACTTTCTATAAATTCTAGAATCTTGCTCTCAATTAATCCCTCAGTTACGATCATAGCTTCTTCCTGAATCAGTATTTTTTGAATACCAACAGCTCCTTTACAAACCACATTTGTGTTTTCTTTCCACTTTTCCAGAGCTGCGATCAAAAAATAGCCGGAAATTTCATATTCCGTTTCAAAAATCCATTCCAGGGCAGAAACAACGTCGCGTTCAGAGTCCGACTTTAATAGAGTCGATATGATAGGAAGCATAGATTCCGACTTGATATTCATCAAAATTCTAAAAATAAAATAGTCAAAATAATTGGAATTGGTTTTGGCAGCACTAATAATACTTTTTAAGTCAGATTGACCATTTAGAAAAGAATTCACCGATTCCAAAATATCATCTCCGTTTAAAAAATAGTCATCCCCCTCTTTGTTTTCCATAATTTCTTTTGAAAAAACATCTATATCAATATCATTTAAAGCACCATTTTTTGAACCAAACACTTTTAATTCTTCGAGCGATTCCTTTTTTATTAGTGGAATATTATTTCTACAGTCACTTTGACCAAAAATAGAAAAATACCCCCAAGGATGTATTTCCAACTTTCTTTGACTTGACTTGACTTGAAAATATTCAATATCTTTCGGACAATCCAAGGTCAGCCATTCTTCAGGGTCAGTAGTATTTACATAGAAAGCCCCAAAACCATTATTTGAGGTAGACAATAAATCCCAATCCCCATCATTGTCGGCATCCAAGCTAACTACACTTCTATGAGATTGATACTCATCCCATCCTCTTAAGTCAAAGCTATCAAATTTATACATTTCGAAATCAGCAGCTTGGTAAAATCTAAGCGGCTGGCCAACCGAATGTAAAGCCGACTCAGGCAGATTACTTTTTGATCCATTTGAAACTACTATATCGGTAGATCCGTCCGAGTTAAAATCTTTAGCCACTGAGGACCATGCTTGAAGAGCGTAGTCATTTAACTCATTTAAACCCGACGAAACTCCAACATCCGTAAAACCTTCAGTACCTCTAATCAATAACTTTCGCGCGCTATGCATATTGCTACCAACGAAGTAGTCTATTCTCCCATCTAGATTTGCATCTAGTGCAGAAACAGTAGAAGCATTTTTGAGGCCATTAAGATCAGAATTAGGATCTATTTTGAACTGTCCCGATTGATTCCTTAACAGCAATGAATGATCAGGTGGCAAGTTGATAACTAACAAATCCAAATAGCCATCAGAATCATAGTCTCCAGATATTGCGCCAATACTCCTAGTAGATACACTTTCAACAAGTGCTGTATTAGATTTCTTGGCGAAATACCCCCCCCCCTGATTGATCAATACGACATCCTTATCCGGCCTATATAAAGTCAAGTCTTCATCAATATTATTGGGTCTAAATGCTGCTTCACTTTCAAATACCTTCTCTCCTTTTTTGAAACCAGAAACTCGAGAGACATACAAATCCATCAGTCCATCCATGTTAAAATCAAATATGGTTGCCCCGACAGACCAACCTTCTGTTCCATCTACAAATCTAACGTCAAATTCTGCATCACCGTTATTAATATAAAGTTGATCCAGACCATCGTTACTGATATATATATCATTATCACCGTCATTATCGAAGTCATATATCGTACAGTTAGTTCCATTAGAGCCTTTGATCCCACCAGAAGCTGTCTTATTAAGAAAGTACGGATGATTTCTAATTTGCGTTATATTTAAATACAACTGATGAGTATTCCCTTTAAGCCACCAAGATGGTTTTCCATATAGTCTCCCGGAGCCATTTCCATTAACAAAGAAAACATCGACCAGTCCATCAGAGTTCAAATCTGACACACACACACCGGCTCCGTACATATCTTTTGCCGAACTTATGTACCTCGACTTGGAGTTATGAAAAAAATACAAACCTGACTCCAAAGTATATTCTTTAAAGATAGACACATTTGACTTAACATCAGGACATAAAAATATAAAGCACAACGGTAACAGTAGTCTAATACTCATAATGAGGACACGACCATATCTATTTTTCTAATAAAATTATCTTCCCTGCAGCCTGGTCATATTCAGCCAACAAAGCTCCCAATTCTTCCTTAATCGCTTCTCTACTCTCCCCATCTTCAATCTTAGACAAAGAAGCTTTCAATACTTTTATTTTAGTCACTTTATCTTTCAGGTTGAATTCACTGTTAGAATAAAATTCTTTGTTCTCATCTATTGCAAGTCCAACTGATCCATCACTAATTTCATTTTTAATCCGGTTGGATATATTTTTCTCTTCTATTCCATCCCCAGAAAATCTAATTATTAGAACAAAAGTAATAGCAACAGCCCCAAAAATCAGATATTTAAACATTGGATTCCCTCAGTAAACTATCCAAAAAATCTTTAACCAATTGATCAAATTGCAAAAATACAACTTCAATCCAACTTGAAGTTGTAAAAGACATAGAAAAACTATCAACCTGATCATTACCTGCCAGATCTTTCATCCCACTTACCGCCAAACGGTAATCGCTTTCTGGCAATAACAGGGTAGTTGGACGAATGACGACGTTACTGCCTGAGATATCAATTTCTATTGATTGCTCAACACCCGAAGCATCCACCAGTTGAATACCGCTCTGCTCCCACTTTCTCAATGGCTCATCAAACGTGACACGCAACACCGCATTCAATGGCACGTTCTCGCTGCCTTCTGAGATGCTGCTGGACATCACCGCTGGGCCGGTCACATCTTCTTCATAAGCAGTCGTAACTGATCGGCTTGCGCTACTGATAGCGTTACCACTCAGATCCCTCAGGTTATAACCGTAATAGCTGTAGCTTCTGCCCGCCAACAGAACGTCCGCTGGAATAATTTCGATCCGACGTCCGTCTTCCAACAAACGGATGTCTGTGGGAACCCTGTTATTGGTTTGATTATCCCGGAGATAAATGCCACTGCTGGTAACGCTGATCGGGTCAATTGGCTCACTGGCTTCCCAGGCCAGGATTGGATTACGAGGGATGGTACCTGTTACCAAGGCTGTCAGGCTTCCTCCGTTGAAGTCGGGACCCGATCCCGTGGTGAAGCTTACACTCCCTCCTGCGACTTCATTGCCCGCCAAATCCATACCGGATGGTACAGGTTCTGTTACCTCACTTTCCGCGATCAAAACGCCTCGTCGCTCATAACGCATTACCTGGTTATCTTCACTGAACCTCAGGTTATTCAAGTCCGGGTTGCTCACTTCCAGGCTCAGAGGACTCATGCTTTCATCAAAACGCACCGCGTAAGCCGCCAGAGTACCAACCTCTCGGGCACCCTCTGTCGGACTCATGGAGACCATCGCCGGTGAACGGTCATCCGCCTCGAGATAGTCCCCCGTTGTGAAGTCTATGCGAGTGGAGTAAGACGTATCAGCATCTGTGTCCACTACATCATCCAGGTACAGGTAATACTCACTGTTCGCTGACAGCAGCCCATCCGGCTCGACGATCAGTACCCGACTGTTGCCATCCAGGCGTGAGCTGATGTCCATTTCATTGCCATCGCTGTCTTTGAGGGAAATCGTGCTGCTATCCAGTGTGCTATCGTCCAGTTCTTCTGAATACAAAACAGCCAATAAGGGGTTTAACGGTACATTGTCTTGATTATATGCAATCGAGTAGACCAATGGATAAGGGCGGGTGCCTATTCCTTCACTGAGCGATTCGGTATAGAAGTAGCTGTTGTAATCTTCGTAATGCCCGGCCAAATCCCGTACATCATTGAGATACACTTCAATATAGGCACCTTCCGGTAATGTGGCATCTGCTATAAATTCAATGGTGCGCTGGTCATCTCTCACGGTCACCGTTCCGTTGACTTCAACGCCATCCGCCAGGATACGTAACCCAGCTTCCACCGTGTCCACTCGTACCGCCTCGTCCATCACCAACAATATGCTGTCAACATCCGCCTCTCGACTGCTTCTTGATGGAATTTGAACACTAACTGATGGACCACTGCGGTCGACACTGCTTGCTTCTCCCGTGATAAAGCTGTGGAACGTCTCTTCCAGCAAGTTGCCCGATAAATCACGCAAACCCTTTCTCAATACAACGCTGACGATGCTATGCGCTGGCAAGTTGGCATCCAGTACCACTTCTCGACCGTCTGTGGAGCGACTGACACTTGGGCTGATGATCTCACCGTTGCTATAAAACATCAGATATTGGTTAGTCAGATAGGTCGAGCTCATCGGCTCACTAAAGCTCAGATGCACTTCCGTGCCCGGATCAATATTGACGCTGCCCGCTGCGGGCGACATGGCCAGCAGCGTGGGCGCTTCCGTATCTTCTACGGTCTCTGTGGTGAAGCGAACATCGACATAACGTCTATTACCCGCCAGGTCTTCAACATACTCCGATCCATAATAGAACAGTCCGCCGAGCATGGGTTCTGTCAACGTAAAGGTGGCGACGTTGCCCTCCAAATGCCATTCACCCGATAAGGGGAGACTAGTGGAATTGGTGTAGGCTGATGGAATTGGCAAGGTACTGAGATCCACCGGTTCATTGAACGTCAGGACAATCTCGCTGGCCGCTACGGAAACGTCTTCCTGATAATGCTCCGGCGTCATGGATATCAAACTTGGCGCTGTCGTGTCGAATACGCTGCTGTTCGACGTGGTGAACTGGACAACATTATCCGAATCAATCACTAGCGCATTGCCTGCGTAGTCACAAACATCCAGCTGTAATTGGTACTCCGTGCTGACCGCCAAGTCGGACTCAGCCGTTAAAGTCAGTGTTTGGCGATCGTTACTCAGTTCATCCAGTGTCAAAGGAATGGTGTCATTCTCTGACACCAGACTGGCACTGCCAAAACAGTCTCCACCAATCGGTTCATTCAATGTGACAACCCATTGGGCATTAACCGGTACGTCGCTTGCTCCTGGCGAGACACTGCTGAATATCAACTGTGGAGCCGCCTCATCCTGGCTATTGCCTGTTGTGAAAGAGGTGTAACCACCGTAGAAATTGTTACCCGCCAGATCCCAGAGATACGCGGATGAATAGGAGCTATTGCCCGCTCCCAAACGATAAACGTGCCCAGCTTGCAACGGTTCTGCAAGTTCAAAGGTAACGGACAAGCCGTCTTCACTCAGTACTGGAGTTCCATCAAGGTATCGATTAAGAGTGTCGTCATAGAGTTGCATGGCACCGGCTCGAACCGAGACAGGGTCCAATCGTTCACTGACGGTCAGCGACAAGCGGGTATTGAGTGGAACGTTTTCGGCTCCGGAATCTATCGACCAACTGCGGATCTTACCTCTTACGAGATCATTTGTTCTGCCAATCTTGAAGTTGATAGTACTAGTTTCTTCTATTTTATTACCACTTAGGTCCTCAATATTCCCAATATTTAATGTATAAGACTTATCTGCCTGATAACCATCAACTGGCGAAATTGAAACAGCTGACCTTTTATTATCTATTGACTTATAACTATCAATATTATTTCCAGCCTCGTCGAGTAAAACAAATTGATCCAGGCCTAATACATTAATAGCTTCATCAAAACGGATAGATAATTTTGCATTTAGCGGTATTTCTTCCTGATCATTTAAAAAACTTACCCCCAAGATATTAGGTGCTGTTCCATCAGCATCAAATGAAGTTGTAAAGTAAGAATAAAAACTGGAGCCCATTTTATTTCTGAAAGAATCTTTAACTGAACCACTAATGGATATTTTATGCCGCCGGCCCAATTTTAATGGCTGAGCAGGGATCAATGATACAATCGTTTTATTGTCATCCAAAACAACAAAAACGCTAATCGTATCCCCAGTAACCGTATCCTGTACCTGAATGTTACTTTCATTAATAGACTCGGCATACATGGGCTCCGAAAACTCTATCGTGATCTGAGAGTTGATGGGAACAAGGTCGGAGTTATTTCCGGGCGAGTAAGTCACCACTGAAGGAAGCTCAGTATCCAAGCTATCACCAGTAGTGAAGCTAAATATCACTTCATCTATTTCATTACCTGCATCATCTTTAAGACCACGAACAATCACAGTATGCAAGCTCGTATCTGTCATTAAATCAACAGGAGAAACCGTTACAGATGTACGATCAGAGGATAAGGAAACACTGACATCACGCTGCTGTCCATTACTGGCATCGCCCTCGTAGAGAATTATATTACTAGAGGATATCGATGAACGACGTAATGGTTCTGTAAATTCAATAGTTAGTTGACTATTTTCTGGGATATCAGTAGCAGTATCTTCAGGCCAGTTAAGAAAAACTTCAGGGGCCGTAATATCCGGGTTATTGGGGTCTGTATCGTTGTTTAACTCCGTTAAGTCATCTATTCCATCTCCGTCAGAGTCGTCTTGGAGAGGAGAGATTCCCAAACGTACTTCCAAGCCATCAGGTATTCCGTCCTTATCTGTATCGTAATTTTCAGGGTTCGTTGTGTATCGGGTAATTTCTTCTTCATTACCCAAACCATCTCCATCGGTATCTTGTTCTACGGCTAATTCCACCTCAACTTCGGAACTGTTGCCTCCTGCGTCATTGGCAATAACTTTCAATATTGAAGTTGCTTCACTACTATTACTCGTCAGGAAAGCTTGATATGGCGAAACCGTATCCACAACCTTTTGTACACCATCTAGCCAGAACTCTACAGAAGCAACCGTCAAATCATCTGATGCCGACACAGCAACCAGCTTTGGCACATCCATTACAAAAACGTCGAAGTTAGTTGGCTTGGTTAGCTCAATTGTCGGTTGTATTTGATTTCCATCTGTATTTTGCTGAAATTGAGCAATTACAAGTAATGCATTACCTGACTTCCCATACCTGGCAGATATAGAAGCATCCCTAATCTGATAAATGTAATGTGAGTCCACCGATACAGCACGAGATGTCCTTCCGGAAGAGTCAACATCAGATATATCGATTAAGGTTGTCGAATCAACGTTCTCTTTAGAAAGCATCAAAATAGAGTTCTGAAACCTCTGATCGGAAGAGAAATAATAGGGAGACTGGCTATTTATTGCCTGATTGGGAAAATAATCTACCGAAGAATTTAATACCTGAGGAGAAACAGGGTTTTCAAGGTCGTAAAGAAGATATCCACTGGATGATCTTGATATAAAGAGCCTCGTCCCGTCTAACAAGACGTCTCTAATATTATTAGAAGCGATACTAGTTACCCATACAGGCGAACGAAGTGAAGACACATCTATTATTCGAGCAGCATTGTCGGTGGCTACAACAGCCAAATCATCTGAGACCGATATACTACCTACCTGGCCGAGTCCCTCCAGTGTGGAAAATTCTGTCGGCTTATCTGGCTTTACGACATCCAGTATTCGTAAACCTGCATCCTGGCAGGCGAGAAACACGAACTCATCATTGACCTCAATATCACGGACAATATCACCCGGATTATATTCCCCGTATAACTCTGGTGTATTTGGATTCGAGATATCCAAAATACTCAATCCGTTCTGCGTATCCGACAAATAGATACGGTCACCCGATATTTTCACAGAAATGGCCGTACCGTACGTTTGATAGTTGGCTAATATAATTGGTTCTTCCTTGTTACTAATATCAACCAGGACCAATCCCGAATCACCGGCAGCCACTGCTGCGATATTACCTTGAACATCAATGGCGTTAGCGAAGCCAGGCAAAGCAAGTGTCGCAACACCCACAGGTGTAAACTGTTCCACAGTGACAGGAACATCCACGAATTCGTCACCTAACGTCACCTGAATACTGGTTTCACCCGACGAAACAGCAGAAACAAGCCCCTCGGAATCCGCGTTTGCTATGGTCGCAGCTGAGGATTCATACAGGGTGCCAAATCTGGAAGGTGTCACATCCAATCTAGAACCATCACTCAACAACGCTGTAACCTGAATTTGAAGATTTGACTCGGTAGAGAGATTACCAAGATTCAATGAAACCGAGTCAGGAAAGACTGAGAGAGCGACAAGGGCACGAGTATAGTTGACATCACTGGCATTTATCGGTGACGTTTCCAACGACACTTCCAAACCATCATTGATGCCATCGCCGTCGGAATCCGCCAAGAGAGGATTCGTAACGAAGCCATCGCCTCCGGGAATCATTTCCTCTCCATCCTGAATACCATCGCCATCGGAATCGGGATTATTTGGGTCTGTACCTAATTCATATTCATCCAATGAACTGAGGCCATCGCCATCCTGGTCTTCCCTGGCATCCACTGGGTCGTTCGGATTCAGCCCCAGAGTTATTTCAACATCGTCCGGGATTCCATCGCCATCTGAATCCCCTCCCCCGGCCACTTCAACCCGGATAATCGCTACCACTCCGTCCTTGCGCACGGTGACCATAGCGGTGCCAGACGAGACTGATTGCATCCAACCGTTCGCATCAACCGTTACGATAGCCGGATTACTGGAGATAAAGTTAGTGCCATCAACCGCGTCCGAAGCATCTCGACTGGTTCCAGAAGCAAACTGTGCCAATACCTTGAGTCGCCGGCGCTGAGCTGTGGTATCAAATATGACTGGTTGGCTGTTCAGAATTTTGAGGCTTTGCGGCACTTCAGCTGCTTCACTCAGATAAAACTGACCAACCTCAGTTTGCTGGCCAGTTTGCACTTCAAAGTAATCCGATTGACCAACCAGAGTCTTACCATCGCGAATACAAGTTGCCTGGGCGCGCACACGCCCCATAAAGGACGGGATATTGGTTAATTCAAAACTGCCATTATCACGAGCTTGAACCGAGCGATTAAGAATAGTGATTGTGCAGGTGGAATCCACCAGCAATGTGGATTCCGCAGCATATACAGTGCTACTGCCTCCACACAATGCTAATAACAGAACACAGATATAATTAATTAACCTGAACATATCAATTACCTTGGAAGAATCTTTTCCCAGAATCAAAGGCAAGTTTAAGTAATGGCCACTGATCCTCCAGTAGGCCACCTCCTACTCCATTCGCAAGGCCACCCAATACATTATCTTTGAACTTTTCTTTATTACACGGGTCGGCAAAGTCCCCACGGGGGATAAGCAGCTCAGACATTGCAGCGACCGTACCTCCCACACTGCTTTGAATAACAGCATTGGATAGCCTTCGGCTTACTGGGCCGGCCCCTGCTATAACTGCAGCTTTCCCAATCGGGCTAAAACCAACGGCACTCATCACAGCGGCCTCTGCAGCTTCACGTAAAACATCCTTAGCATCAATAGCAGATACATCGCCCCCATTGTCCTGATACTGTTTAACCGCTTCTGTCATTCCGGCCAAAAGAGCATTCGCTCCTATATATAAACAATGAGGACATAACCCATAAGGATCTACTCGATTCACAGGTTGATTATTCACATATCCATATAGACCGAGGCCACCAGCGAGACCTAATGAATCAACTTGGGAGTATCGACCTACAGCTGAATCATAAATCCGAGTGTAATTGTATATCCCCCCATATTTATTAACATATTGTCCGGGCATCCTTACCCGATAATCGATCCCATTAGAATCGCCAACACCAAACGCATCTGATGCAAACTCCCAGGCCGGCTTTTTATCAGAGTCATATAGTACTCTTGGCATCCCTATTTGATCTGAAAACGCATAGTAGACATCAACACCATTATCACTACTGACGATATAGGCCAATGGCGTCCAGCCCATATATATATGCCAACGCTGCTCTATCAAAACGCCTGAGACATCTAACCAGGTTTCACTCACCATGCGACCTACTTGATCGAAGTGGAAAACGATGAATCCATCTGCTGTTTGAGTAATACGCCGTTGGCCATTAGCGTGGTAAAAATACTTCGGGCCACTATCCACCATTGCCAGACGATTTCTCGCATTATATGTGTACGAATGAGAGCCATCTGTTAGCGTGTTACCATTGTCATCGTAGGTTCTGGAATATCCCCCAACACTCATTAACTGGTTGCTATCGTCACTGTATTGATATGCTTCTTCAGTAACATGAGTGCCTTGTTTCGTTATCTTTGCCGTTCGATTCCCCAGAGGGTCATAGGTGTATTCAATAGATTGCTCGAAAAGCCGCTCTGTCACTAACCGATTCGCCGCATCGTACTCATAGTGGCGATTGAGATTTTCGCCACTGTAGTCTCTTATTTCGACAAGGTTTCCAGCTCCATCGTACTGATAATGAGCCTCTTGCTCATCGCCGAGCAGCTGGCTAGTAAGCCGGTAATTCTTATCGTAGTTTCGGCTGAGTTCCATTCCATTACCCATCACCATAGAATTTATTGGGCCATGAGGTAAATAGTTGATATCTGATATTAAAGGCAGGGCCGAACCGGACTGTTCCGATTCGGAAGGAGGCGTGATAGATATTCCAGACACCTGCCCCATTTGATCTCTTTTCCAATGAACGATCAGATCGCCAGGATAGTGCACCTGTACTACCCGATTATTATCGTCATACTCATAGCCAATCTTTTGGCTGTAGGTGAGCCCATCTATGGTAATTGCATGCTTGTCTTCCAAAAGGTTACCATTAAAATCATAACGATAATAACTATTCCCAGTTTCATCCTGCACTCGGGTCAGTCTGCCTTTACCATAGTTATCAAAAGCCGGTGATGCGTCATTTTTACTAAAGGCGTCAAACTCGTATTTGATATTCAGATCGGGGCTATCTGGGTAGCTTGAGGCTATTAAACGATTGACAGCATCATACTGATAATGGGTGACAACGGATCTTGCATCCGTCATTTTAATTACGTTACTTGCATTATCGTATTCATAAGTTGTAATACCACTGTCAGGGCTTATTCTTTTTATAACCTCACCAAATATGTTGTATTCATATTGCGTAGTTAGACTGCGCTGGTCACTAACAGTTTTCACCTGACCAGCTTCATCATAGGTCAAACGAGCTGTTTCATTTAGTGCGTTGGTAGTACTTATCAGTCGATTTAATGAATCAAAGCCAACGGACGTATTATTACCCGCACCATCGTTTGAGAGAATTTGATTACCAGCCTTGTCGTATCCATAATATTTGGCATAGCCATTATCACCTAACATCTCTATAACACGACCAAGTTCATCGTAAATTGAAACACGTTCATAGGTGATATTTCCGCCTGCATCTTTTATCTGTTGCTGAGTAACATTACCCATACTATCTAGAAGATATTCCGTTCTGCGTCCAAGGCTGTCTTCCTGAGCTACCAGCCTTTGGGCTTGATCGTACTCAAAATTAATTATTTGGCCTCCTGGTTGCCGTAGCTCTTTTACTTGTCCAGACAGGTTGTAAAGAATTTCTGTAATCTGAGATGCGGTAGTGACTTTGGTTAGCCAGCCACGATCGTTGTATTCGAGAACGGTCTCAATTCCATTGTGATCAATCAAACGTCTTGGTTGCCGGAAAGCGTTGTAATCCTGGAATTGAGTTATTAACCCAACGGCATTTGTTTGGGACAATAGATTTGAATTTGAATCGTAGCTAAAGGTTGATACGTCTGAAATATCTGTTCTTGGACCATCAACGGATAATAGCAACCCTTGTTCGCTATAGTCGTATGTTGTCTGCCTGCCTCCTCTATTGAGGGAGGTAACTCTTCCTGAGGCATCATATTCGTAACTAATTACTAACCCATTTGCGAGAGTAACACTCTCTATCAGTGCCTTTGATTCTTGCCAGGTCCATTCAGTAGTGCGTTCTGCTTGAGTACCAGATGCCTCGACCATTTTCGTTTTCAAGCCACGGTCGTTGTACTCGTACCTTGTAGTGGAGCCATTCCAGTCAGTGTGGCTTGCCAGAGTTCCATCATCAAAGTAGGTATACATTTGGTTGGCCGCCAAACAATAAGCTGATGAATGGCCCTCAACATTTTTAATACGCTTTTGCCCTGCAACCTCAATAAAGTTATAGGTAGTCTCTTTACCCAAAGGGTTTCGGACGGTGACAGTTTCATCAGCGTTGTAGATCACGCGGTAGCTGTCTGTTCCATTTGCATGCTCTGTCAAAATTCCTCGACCACGATTATCGTACTGGTAAGTCGCAAAACGGTTTCCGTTTTCGTCGGTGATTCCAGTTAATGCAGTCGGAAAACGTTCGTCTTCGTAGTGGTAAATCTTTTGACTTTGATCGGGGTAGGTAACGGAGGTGATTACCTTCGGTGAGTCACTCCATTGGTAAGTAAAGAGCAGGTCATCTATTTCAAATTTGGTGACGTCACCCAATTCATCTCGTGTGACTTGGGCTGAATTCCCCAATCCATCTTCAATGATAGTAATAGAGCCGGAATGACTGAAGCTTTGTGTATAACCATCTACATTTCCTATTTTTATTATTTGACCCGACTCATTGAAGAGCTGAAATTCTCCATCAGGAAATTCCAGCCTGTATCCTGAACCATCACGTACCTCGGCTTCTACCAAGGTAACAAGGGGATTTATATTGGACCTCCAAGGCTGATCAGGACTATTACAAACCTCTGTTGAGTTAGGGCAACTCTCACTGGCGATAAACCGGTAGTCGGTTCCAGAAGAGCTGATTACCTTAATAACATCAGAGATGATCCCCGTCTGTTCAGAGTGTGCATTATAACGAACAAGGGAATAGCTAAAGGGGTCTCGCCACTTACCATCCGCGCTGTTGTAATAGCGCTCCATTGCAATCGGCAACGGTCCAATCCCAATGAAATCAGTTTCACTCTGGTACTTGTTACCAGTGGTGAAATCAATCGGGTTACCCGCACAATCATCTGGATTAGGTTTTTTCGCCGGTGCAGGTATTGCATCGCAGTGGTTACCACAACTTGCGGTATCGCCACTATCGGCGGGCGGTAGAGGAGCATGCCAACCTGCTTTGACAACACCGACTCCAGTATTGGATTCGATAACACTGCCATCATCCGATACGGTTCCAAACCCGATAGAAACAAATTCTTCCAGATCATGATCATAAGAATACATCTCAACCTGGGCGCCAATTTTATGTCCATCGGTATTGGGCACCGTCAGAGGAGCTGGAGGATCAAACATAGCTCCCGTGGGTTGAATAGTAACGATTAGCTGAGGCTGAGAGCCATTAGGAGGAAGCATCGGAATTTTGTTGGCATTGACAGGCGTTACCGATACATAACCCTCCCTTTCTCCCGTTGGAAAGGTAATTGAGTCTTTTTCGATTTCGAGTTTAAAACCGGGGAGTTCGTCCAAGGTTAATACAACATCTTCCTTGCCGGCATAGACAGCATTCTCGGTATTAACCTTCACCATATATATGGGAGTCGCCAAGGGGTTATTCACCCCGGGAACAGTTACAATATTGTACGAAAGAGTCGGATATTCTCCCGCTATCGTGGTAGTTGAACCGTCTGCAATCAAATGCACGGGACCAACTGGCGCTTCTGTTATTAGAAATTGCCCTTGTTCATCTGTGACTGCTTGTCTTGTGCTCCCTTCAGCGCGGACGGTAACTCCAGGAAGAGGCTGATCCTGATTATTGACAACTGTGCCAGATATCGACGTTTTTCCTACTTCGCCCGCTACAAATGCTGTCGAGAAGAAGCTTACTTTTCTGGTCGTGGTACCCTCGCCATCAAGCAGATAAGCAGTTACCTTTTGCCGATCCAAGCCTGTAACTGCACCTAAAATATATTTGACCGACGCTCTGCCATCAGCGTTTGTCATTGTCGTATATCGGTTCGAACCGTCTGCGAATATACCGCCACCTTCTTCAACGACAAACTGCACCTGAGAATCGGGCACCAAGTTGTGACCTTCATCTGTCACTACAACAATCAAGGGAAGCGGTAAAGGTTGGAGAACAGCGCCTCTCTGATTATGGCCACTGTTCACGCTGATTTTCGTACCCGGCTTTGCCAGGGCCGATAATCTGAACACTGCCTCACCATCTATACCAACTGTTTTAGCAGTTACCTGGTGATTGCCTGAACCAGCAGTTGTACCTAAACGATATCGGACTTCTGCTTTACCGTTCGCATCTGTTCTGGCGACTAACGCTCTAACAGTTTCGAAACCATCGATTAGCTCTCCATCACCCGCTGTCACTCTAAAACTAACTTCAGTTTCTGCTAATGGAGTACCGTCAGCATTTGTTACCCCCACTTCCAAACCGTCGTCCAGTTCCTCTCCGATATATCCGGATTGAAAAAGGCCTGCAAGTTTTTCGATGCTTCCTCCCGATGGCGGCACATACTGCAAATTAATTGTCAGAATCTCTTCGTTACCAACTTCGTCCATGGCAACAAGCGTTATCTCATTGTTACCCTCGAGCAATTCATAGTTGGAGATAATGTAACTCCGGTTTCTTATAACACCTTCTATTCCATTAGCCCGGACACTCGCCTTTCCTTCTGATACGGTTCCCTTAACCAAGTCGTTTACAAGCCCCGTAAGACTGATTACTTTTTCATAAACGACCTGGCCATCCTTGTGTGACTCCAAGGTCAAATGCGGTGGAGTTAAATCCAGACTTACTGCCAAGGTATCCGTTACCTGCGTTGGTCCCTCAGCCAAGCGCGCTATAACAGTGTTATACCCTTCATCCAAGGTAACAGTGGCCGTAAATGTTCCATTCATCATCGGTTCAACGCCAATGCCATTGATAGTTAAAGTGGCATGAGGATCACTTACCTGGCCTGCAACAGCTAAATATCTGTTCCCGACGGTTATCTGAGAATCTGGGGAGTTAAACCTGACAGACAAATCCGGCTGTTCGATTGGGTCGAATCCATCACAATCTTCATCAACACCGTTATTTGGAATGCTTGTAGCTCCCGGAAATGCTAATGAATTGGAATCATCGCAATCACCGGCTTCCACTGTGAAGCCATCGCGATCAACATCAGAAAAACTGGTATTCGTACCAACCAATCCATCACAGTTTTCATCAATGAGGTTTCCAACAACTTCCAAAACGCCAGGGTTGATAGACACATCATTTTCATTGCAATCTCCTTCCGCTGCAGAAAATCCATCGCCATCCAGATCCAACAAAGTCGTGTCAATCAGGTCGGAACCATTGCAGTCCTCGTCAATGCCGTTATTCGCGATCTCGGTTTGGCCAGGGAATATGGCGGCGGAGTTGTCGTTGCAGTCACCAGTTGCAGGCGTGTACCCATCTTCATCGACATCCAACAAAGTCGTGTCAATCAGGTCGGAACCATTGCAGTCCTCGTCAATGCCGTTATTCGCGATCTCGGTTTGGCCAGGGAATATGGCAGCGGAGTTGTCGTTGCAGTCACCAGTTGCGGGCGTGTATCCATCTTCATCGACATCCAACAAAGTCGCATCAATCAGGTCGGAACCATTGCAGTCCTCGTCAATGCCGTTATTCGCGATCTCGGTTTGGCCAGGGAATATGGATTCATCTAAATCATTACAGTCTTCCGTTATAACAAAACCATCTTGATCCTGATCTGAAATGGTGGGAGAGTCGCTCGAACCTGTCCCCCCACCACCACAACCAGTTGCAATTAAGACGAAGAGCGTAAAAGAAATAAGAAGTATTGGCTTCACTGCTAACTTCCGTGTTACTTGATGTGTACAAAAGAGTACCAGAACTGAAGTCAACAATTTCCGCCATTTTGATATTAATTACACATAACAACCAGATCAATTATAATTTTTATATCTACTCCCAATATCCAGCGTCGCAACGTAGATTTTCCAACATCCAGCGACTTGCACGCGTCAGAAACAGAATATTCGTAATCAAGCACCAAGCTGGCTGGTTCGAGTTTGAACTCGGGAAAAGGAACGACGTTGTCTTTTCATTGAACACCTCTCTGGC
>PBNY01000094.1 GCA_002723385.1 Oceanospirillaceae bacterium
CAGACGGCAAGGGCAAGGTGATGGTGGTTGATGGTGGTGGCTCTCTGCGCCGCGCCATGCTGGGCGACATGCTGGCTGAAAAGGCAGCCAAAAACGGCTGGGAAGGCATCATTGTTTACGGTTGTATCCGTGATGTTGACGTCATCATGGAAACCGACCTGGGCGTTCAGGCGCTGGCTACCAACCGACTGAAGACCGATAAAAAAGGTCTGGGTGAGGTGAATGTGGAAGTGAAGTTTGGCGGCGTGGTATTTGTTCCTGGCCAATACGTCTATGCTGATAACAACGGCGTGATCGTTTCTCCAGAACCTCTGAGCATGCCTGAGTAATTCGGTTTGACCTGAACAAGGCCTGGCGTCTGTCGGGCTCTTGTTGTTTTCTGCTGTTTCTCTTCTCTTCTCTTCTCAGCTCCATTTTGCTCCCGTACAGAGTTCTACGGGCAGCGATCATCGCGTCTTTTCCCCTTGTTGACTGGATTTGAAAATCGGTAAACCTCTGGCGTGAATCTTTCTGGTCAGTCAGTTGATGACTGACGTCAGCCCTCTCCATTTGAAGCCGTGAAAGCATGTTGGTATCCAATTGGCCCGACTCTGTATTATCCAAAACGCGCCAGATATTGTAATTCTGGTTTTAACGGCTCTCTTTTGATCTTTTGTTTTTAGATTGTATACAATCTTAGTCTAAAGTCGGTTGTTAAGTTTTTTTAAATCCGTAATCTAGCCATCATTCAAAGAGATTGTAGACAAACCATGGGTGACACCAAAACTCTCGCAGACAAGGTCTTTTCAGAAATCACTACCTCCATCGTGCGGGGTGAGTTGAAGCCGGGCGAGCGAATTTCAGAGCAAAATCTGGTCGAGCGATATGGCGGCAGCCGCGCTCCGATGCGTCAGGCGATCCAGCGTCTTGAGGCACGTCATCTGGTGGTGCGGGTTCCTCATGCGGGTGCTCGTGTGGTGTCGCTGACGTTGTCTGAGCTGGCGGATATCTACGAAGTGCGTGTCGAGCTGGAAGGTATGGCCTGTCGTTTGGCGGCCCAGCGCATGACTGACGAAGAAATCGCCGATTTACAGGCCCTGCTGCGCAAGCACGAAGAAATGATCGAGGCAGAGCAGGGGCTGAGTTATTACCAGAAAGCCGGAGATCTGGATTTTCACTATCGCCTGATTCGCGGTAGCAAAAACCAGCGCCTGCACCAGATGCTGTGCGGCGAGCTGTACCACCTGGTGCGTATGTATCGCTACCAGACCAGCACCGGCGCCAAACGCCCGCTTCAGGCGTTGAAAGAACACCAGAGAATCGTTGAAGCCATCGCAGCACGTGATGCTGAGTTGGCTGAATTGCTGATGCGACGCCATATTCAGGCGTCATTAACCAACCTAGAACGACTTATGGCTGAAGAGGAGGGTCGCAAATGACTCCAGGTCAAAAATTCCGTCAGGCTCTGGCGGACAACAAACCCCTGCAGATTGTCGGTACTACCAATGCATACCACGCAATGATGGCTGAGCGTGTTGGTCATCAGGCTGTCTACCTGTCTGGTGGCGGTGTTGCCAACCACTCTTACGGCCTGCCAGATCTGGGCATGACCTCCATGAACGATGTTCTGGAAGACGTTCGTCGTATCACCAGTGCGGTTGAAACGCCATTGCTGGTCGACATCGACACTGGTTGGGGTGGTGCGTTCAACATTTCACGTACTGTTAAGGAAATGATCAAGGCGGGCGCTGCTGCGGTTCACCTGGAAGATCAGGTTGCCCAGAAGCGTTGTGGCCACCGTCCAAACAAGGAAATCGTCTCTCTGGAAGAAATGGTTGACCGCGTTAAAGCGGCGGCGGATGCCAAGACTGACGATGACTTCTTCATCATCGCTCGTACTGATGCGTTCCAGCAAGACGGTCTGAATGCGGCGGTTGAGCGCGCCCAGGCCTGTCTGGAAGCCGGTGCCGACGGCATCTTCGCAGAAGCGGTTCACACGCTGGAAGACTACCAGGCGTTCGCTGATGGTATTGGCGGTGCGCACCTGTTGGCCAACATCACAGAGTTTGGTGCTACGCCATTGTTCAACAAGGAAGAGCTGGCTGACCACGGTGCCACCATGGTTCTGTACCCGCTGTCTGCATTCCGCGCCGCCAACAAAGCGGCTTTGAACGTGTATGAAGCGTTGCTGCGCGACGGTGACCAGAAGGCGGTTGTCGATACCATGCAGACCCGTATGGAACTGTACGATTTCCTCAACTACCACGACTTCGAGCAGAAGCTGGATGCACTGTTCAAAGAAGGCAAGAACAAGTAACAACCGGGCTGGTTGATTCAACCTGAACGTTACTGGTTAACAGAAGTAAATGATCAACCCCACAACGATAAGAAGGGCGAGTCTGTGGTTCAGACTCAGCCCCTGGACAATGGAGCGAAACAATGGCTGAAGCAAAAAAACTGGGTGGTGCAGGTCTGCGTGGTCAGTCTGCTGGTGAAACGGCACTGTGTACGGTAGGTAAAACCGGTGCTGGTCTGACTTACCGTGGCTACGATATCAAAGAACTGGCTGACAACGCCCAGTTTGAAGAAGTTGCTTACCTGCTGCTGTACGGCAAGCTGCCAAACCAGGCTGAACTGGATGCCTACAAAGCAAAACTGAAGGGCATGCGTGCTTTGCCAGCAGCGCTGAAAACCGTTCTGGAACAGATTCCTGCTGACGCTCATCCCATGGATGTTATGCGCACCGGTTGTTCCATGCTGGGTAACCTGGAAGAAGAAAAAAGCTTCGAAGAGCAGAGCGACAAGATTGATCGCATGCTGGCTATCTTCCCTGGCATGATCAACTACTGGTACAACTTCACCCACAACGATGGTCTGCGTATCGATGTTGAGACAGATGCTGATTCCATCGGTGAACAGTTCCTGTGGACGCTGCACAACAAGAAGCCAGAAGCCTTGCACGTTGATGTGATGCACGCTTCCCTGATTCTGTACGCCGAACACGAGTTCAACGCGTCTACCTTCACCGCACGTGTGTGTGCTTCTACCCTGTCTGATATTCACAGCTGTGTGACCGGTGCTATCGGTTCCCTGCGTGGCCCTCTGCACGGTGGCGCCAACGAAGCAGCGATGGACATGATCGAACAGTGGCGTTCTGCTGACGAAGCAGAAGAAGCGGTTATGGGCATGCTGGAGCGCAAGGACAAGATCATGGGCTTCGGTCACGCGATCTACCGCGAGTCTGATCCACGTAACGCGATCATCAAAGAGTGGTCCAAGAAGCTGTCCGAGCAAGTTGGCGACGAGTACCTGTACGCGGTTTCCGAGCGTGTTGAAGCGGTTATGTGGCGCGAGAAGAAACTGTTCTGTAACGCTGACTTCTTCCACGCGTCTGCGTACAACTTCATGGGTATCCCAACCAAGTTGTTCACACCTATCTTCGTATGTTCCCGTGTGGCTGGCTGGACTGCTCACGTGATGGAGCAGCGTGCCAACAACCGCATCATCCGTCCTTCTGCGGACTACAGCGGCCCTGAATCTGCCGAGTGGGTAGCGATCGAAGATCGTGCATAAGCATCGCATCTGATGACTTGATTGGCGGAACCTGATGCCGCCAATTTTCCCTGACTTGCGCGCAGGTCAGGGAACCTGATTTCAGGGGAGTGGGGATTTGTCCCGGCTCATCCCAACAACATACAACCGGTGAATCAAGCTAATGAATACTGAATACCGCAAGTCGCTTGAAGGCACGTCGCTTGAGTATTACGACACTCGCGAAGCCGTTAACGCTATCGAAGCTGGCTCTTACGAGAAGCTTCCTTACACCTCCCGTGTTTTGGCCGAACAGCTGGTTCGCCGTTGTGAGCCAACTGCACTGACTGATTCTCTGAAGCAGTTGATCAACCGCCAGCGCACCCTGGATTTTCCTTGGTATCCGGCGCGTGTTGTGTGTCACGACATCCTCGGTCAAACCGCTCTGGTTGACCTGGCAGGTCTGCGTGATGCGATTGCTGATCAAGGTGGTGATCCTGCGGCAGTAAACCCGGTTGTACCAACCCAGTTGATTGTTGACCACTCACTGGCCGTTGAAGCGCCTGGTTTTGATCCAGACGCGTTTGAAAAGAACCGTGCCATCGAAGACCGTCGTAACGACGACCGTTTCCACTTCATCGACTGGTGTAAAACCGCATTCGATAACGTTGACGTGATTCCTGCCGGTAACGGCATCATGCACCAGATCAACCTGGAGAAAATGTCTCCGGTGATCCAGAACCGTGATGGTGTTGCGTATCCGGATACCTGTGTGGGTACCGACTCTCATACGCCACACGTTGATGCACTGGGCGTTATCGCCATCGGTGTCGGTGGTCTGGAAGCTGAAAACGTCATGCTGGGCCTGCCATCCATGATGCGTTTGCCAGACATCGTTGGCGTCAAGATCGTTGGCGAACGTCAGCCGGGCATCACTGCGACTGACATCGCACTGGCCATGACCGAGTTCCTGCGTAACGAGAAAGTCGTTTCTGCCTACCTCGAATTCTTCGGTCCAGGTGCTGCGACTCTGTCCATCGGTGACCGTGCCACCCTGTCCAACATGACCCCTGAGTACGGTGCGTCTGCGGGCATGTTCTACATTGACGAACAAACCATCGACTACCTGAAACTGACCGGTCGTGAGCCGGAGCAGGTGGCACTGGTTGAGCAGTACGCTAAAGAAACCGGCCTGTGGGCGGATGACCTGGAAAACGCTGAATACGAGCGCGTACTGGAATTCGATTTGTCGACTGTTGTGCGTAACATGGCTGGCCCATCCAACCCGCACCGTCGTCTGCCAACCTCTGCTCTGAGCGAGCGTGGCATTGCTGGCGCGGATATGCTGGAAGCTGCAAAAGCAGAAGAAGCCGAAGGCCTGATGCCAGATGGCGCAGTCATCATCGCGGCGATCACCTCTTGTACCAATACCTCTAACCCTCGCAACGTTGTGGCTGCGGGTCTGGTTGCCAAGAAGGCTAACGAGCTGGGTCTGGTGCGCAAGCCTTGGGTCAAGACGTCTTTTGCTCCAGGTTCCAAAGTGGCAAAACTGTACCTGGAAGAAGCCGGTCTGCTGCCTGAGCTGGAAAAACTGGGCTTCGGTATCGTGGCTTACGCCTGTACGACCTGTAACGGTATGTCCGGTGCGCTTGATCCAGTGATCGAAAAAGAAGTGGTTGAACGTGACCTGTACGCTACTGCAGTACTGTCCGGTAACCGTAACTTCGATGGACGTATCCACCCACACGCGAAGCAAGCCTTCTTGGCGTCACCACCACTGGTAGTGGCTTACGCGATCGCGGGTACCGTTCGTTTCGACATCGAAAACGATGTACTGGCTGTGGTTGATGGTAAAGAAATCACGCTGAAAGATCTGTGGCCATCCGATGAAGAAATCGATGCTCTGGTTGAAAAGAGTGTGAAGCCTGAGCAGTTCAACGAAATCTACATCCCGATGTTCGACCTGGGTGAGATCGAACGCGCGCCAAGCCCGCTGTACGACTGGCGTCCAATGTCGACCTACATCCGTCGTCCTCCTTACTGGGAAGGCGCGCTGGCGGGCGAGCGTACCATGAAAGGTATGCGTCCTCTGGCGGTACTGGGCGACAACATCACCACCGACCACCTGTCGCCATCCAACGCGATTCAGGCCAGCTCTGCTGCCGGTGAATATTGCGCCAAGATGGGTCTGCCAGAAGAAGATTTCAACTCCTACGCGACTCACCGTGGTGACCACCTGACCGCGCAGCGTGCGACCTTCGCTAACCCGAAACTGCTGAACGAAATGTGCCGTGACGACAACGGTGACGTGAAACAAGGCTCTCTGGCACGTATCGAGCCAGAAGGTCAGGAAAGTCGTATGTGGGAAGCGATTGAGACTTACATGGAGCGTAAGCAGAACCTGATCATCGTGGCTGGTGCTGACTACGGTCAGGGTTCTTCCCGTGACTGGGCGGCCAAAGGCGTTCGTCTGGCCGGTGTTGAAACTATCGTAGCAGAAGGTTTCGAGCGTATTCACCGTACTAATTTGGTGGGTATGGGCGTACTGCCAGTTCAGTTCAAAGAAGGTGAGACTCGCAACACCTACGGCATCGACGGTACCGAGACCTTCGACATCGTGGGTGACATTTCGCCACGTTGTGATCTGACGCTGATCATCAACCGCGCTAACGGCGAGAAGGTTGAAGTGCCAGTTACCTGTCGTCTGGATACTGCTGCGGAAGTGAACGTTTACAACGCCGGTGGGGTGTTGCAGAAGTTCGCCAAGGACTTCTTGCAGAGCGCTTGATGCTCTGGATTCCCACGCGGGAGCGTGGGAATCAGAAAACGTGATAACGCTTTAAATATCGTAGGGTGTATTAGCCAGAGACCGCTGGCGGTCGATGCGTAATACACCAGAGAAGCACACTTAACGCTGTCTGGTGCAATACGCCTGCGGCTATTGGCACCCTACGAAAGCTCAGTAACGTTTGTTGATTACCGAGCAAAAAACGAATTCTTGCAGGATGAGTCGGGTGTATTAAGTGCAATACACCACACACGCATTAGAAAGGAGCTGAACATGCCAAGTGTTCCTCAAATCAAAATTCCCGCGACCTACATTCGCGGTGGCACGTCCAAGGGTGTTTTCTTCCGTCGCCAGGATCTGCCAGAAGCGGCTCAGGAGCCGGGTGAAGCACGCGACAAGATTCTGATGCGTGTGATTGGCAGTCCTGATCCTTACGGCCAGCAAATTGATGGTATGGGCGGTGCGACGTCCAGCACCTCCAAAACCGTGATTCTGGACAAAAGCTCTGAGCCGGATCACGACGTGGATTACCTGTTCGGTCAGGTTGCGATCAACAAGGCGTTTGTTGATTGGTCGGGTAACTGCGGCAATCTGACTGCGGCTGTTGGTGCGTTTGCCATCGCTGGTGGTCTGGTAGACCCGGAGCGTATCCCGGAAAACGGCATCTGCGTGGTGCGTATCTGGCAGAAAAACATCAAGAAAACCATCATCGCTCACGTGCCGATCACCAACGGTGAAGTACAGGAAACCGGTGATTTCGAGCTGGACGGTGTGACCTTCCCGGCAGCTGAAGTAGTGATTGAGTTTATGGACCCGGCCGATGGCGAAGGCTCCATGTTCCCAACCAACAATCTGGTGGACGATCTGGAAGTGCCTGCGTTTGGCGACAAGCCAGCCGCAACCTACAAGGCCACCATGATCAATGCCGGTATTCCGACGATTTTTGTGAACGCCGCCGATATTGGTTACACCGGTACTGAATTGCAGAAAGACATCAATGGTGATGCCGATGTACTGGCGTGGTTCGAACACGTTCGTGCTCACGGAGCGGTGAAGATGGGCCTGATTCAGGACATCGAAGAAGCCGTTGCCCGTCAGCACACGCCGAAGATTGCCTTTGTGGCTCCGGCGACGGACTACACCTCGTCCAGCGGCAAGGCCATTTCTAGCTTTGACATCGATGTGTGTGTTCGTGCGCTGTCCATGGGCAAGCTGCACCACGCCATGATGGGCACCGCTTCTGTTGCCATCGCAACAGCGGCGGCGGTTCCTGGTACGTTGGTGAATCTGGCTGCCGGTGGTGGTGAGCGTGAAGCGGTGACCTTTGGTCATCCATCCGGCACCCTGCGCGTCGGTGCAGCGGCTGAAGAAAAAGACAATGGTGACTGGACGGCGAAGAAGGCCGTTATGAGCCGCAGCGCTCGCGTCATCATGGAAGGATTCGTCCGCATTCCGGGCGATACGTTTTAAGGAACGTTGGCTCCGGCAGTCGTTTGAGGCCGGTGTGAGTCGTGGGGTTCTGACACAGGTATAGAACCGCTGGGGCCAGCGTCCCTTTTTTCATTCAACCGATCCAGGCGGTTGTGACCTTGTCCCTGGGACCTGCGCTGATGATGCTCCTCACTCAGCGCAGACTGCTACACCCTCCCGGTATTCCTGCGGCCGGGAGGGTGTTTTTCTTTATGCGTCTCTTTTCAGTTTCAAGCGCTTCTTCTCTTCAGGCTCTTCTTTTCAGGTGTCCTGGATCACCTTCTCGATACGGATCAGTTGCTTCCGGTGTTGCTCAATAGCGGCGATATCGCAGATTCTGCAGGCTTCTTTTAATTGGTCACCCATCCGATTCAGATTGGTGTTGGAATGCGTTTGAAGAGCTCTGGCCAGTTCCCGAGTTTGAGTCAGGCCTTGATGTTGCGTCAGTTGGTTCAGTAATGGGGAAATCTTCAGCTTGAATTCCTGTTCAAAATTCCGGGATTCGTTGTCAGTCAGTCCATGGAACCACTCAGGCAGCCGCACTCGGCCATTACCTTCCGTATTCTCCAGTGCTCCCGTTGTTTGCGTCTGGATTGGTTTTCTGGCCCGTTTGAGTGTTTGCCGATCTCTGCGAGACAGGCTGGAACGGCCCTGATTCTCCGTGTCCGTGCAGATGTGCACAGCACGCAGGCGTAACGTAAAGGTACTGCCTTCGCCGAGCTGGCTTACCAGATCCAGGTGTCCTCCCATGAGCTCAGCCAGTTTGCTGGAAATCGCCAGGCCCAGCCCGGTTCCTTCCTGCTGGAGGTTTTCCGAATTGCTGGTACGAACGAAATTTTCAAAGATGTCTTTTTGTTCGTTTGAGGCGATACCGACTCCAGTATCCTGAACGGCTATGTAGATATCTGCCTTCCCCAGTGATCGCTCAGTGTGTGCGATACCCGCCCGCAGGGTGATTTTGCCTTCTTTGGTGTACTTGATCGCATTGGTAATCAGGTTTGCCAGGATCTGGTTCAGACGTGAGAGATCCATCATCAGGCGCAGCTGCTCCAACTCGGGATCTGCGTGGCATTCAAGAACCAGATACTTCTTGCTGGCCATGTCGCAAAAGAAGTCGGCATTTTCTGCCACCACTTCGGCCAGATTCAGTGGCTCTTCATAAAGAGGCATTTCATCGGCTTCCAGGCGGGAAAAATTGAGGACGTCTTCGATCTGTAGCAACAATCGTTCCCCGGCTCGCTGGATGGAATTGGACTTTTCCAGTACCAGGTCCCGGTTATTGCTGTTTTCCTGCAGCAATCGTGTAGAGCCAATGATGATGTTCAGCGGGGTACGTATTTCATGGCTGACTCGTGCAATGAAGTCGGACTTGGCCTGATTGCCGGCCTCAGCAGCCTGCCGTGCATTGGACAGATCCATTTCAAGTCGCTTCTGGGCCGAGATATCTCGGCAGACCATGTAGATGGAGGGCTTTTTGAGGTAGTGGATGAGGGTCAGCGAAGCATCTATCCAGACCTTGTCGTGATTGTCGGGGGAGCGAATCCAGAATTCCAGCTGGCTATGCCCCCTTGACGTACAGGTGGTAAACGCTGAGCGGACTTTGGTGTACAGCACTTCGTTCCACGAGTCCGGACAGAGCAGGTCCGTCACGTTGCAGTGCTTGATGGAAGCTTTGGCAGGCCGCCCGAACAACGCCAGTGCCGCCTGGTTGGCTTCGATACAGCGGTTTTCCTGAAAGATCAGATTGCCTTCGATGGCTTGCTGAAACAGCGCCTGAAAATTGTCGCGTTCCTGACGTACTGAGATTTCAATCGCTTTTCGGTGTCGAATTTCCCGGCTTAACTTGCGGTTCCAGTAAATGATCAGCCCGGCAATCACAACGATCACCAGAATCAGCTGTATAAATGGCGCGTAATTGATGTTGGTGGCCAGGGACAGTTTGCCCCAGGCATTGGTAATGGAAGCCTTTTCGGCTTCTGTCATGCGATCGTAGGTTCTGCTCAGGGTATCGGCCAGTACGGGCGAATCCATATGGACCAGTAGCGCGGCATCAACGGTGATGTCCGTGATGCCAGAAATCGAGAGTTGCTGGAATTCGGACAGCTGCATCAGATAACTCGCTGCGGCGGCGGGCAGCAGTGCCGCCTCGTATTGGCCTTCCTGAAGGGCCAGGAGTACATCGGAGCCGTCTTCCAAGGTTTCTATCGTATGGTTGGGGTACCGCCTTTTCAGTGTTTTCAGATACGAGGCGCCTTTGACCGTTGCAATGGGTATGTCTTCAAGTTCATCCAGATAGTTGATAAAGGGCGTGCTCTGATTGGTAATCAGAACCAGTGGGTATTGTCCGAGACTGGCGACGATACGGTAGGCATTGGGTACTGAGTCTGCTTCCGTGTCGACCAGAAGAACTTGCGGAGGCGTTGACTGACTGTTGTGGTGGAAGCGGATGTTCAGTCGATTGCTCATGTGACGAATGACATCCCCGGCAATGCCCTGAATCGTGTCTTCCTGAACATGAGCCAGTGGCAGCCAGTCGATCTCTGATGAAAAGGTAACTTGCGGATGTTTTCTCAGCCAGCTGAGCTCATAGTGAGCCAGCGGAACAAAGCCGGATGTGGGTGTGACGGGAAGCCATTGTTCGTTGAGTTGCTGAATGTACGAATCCGGGATGTGATCCAGCGTCTTCTGCAGAACGCTGGCCAGCATGGGGTTGGATTTTCTGACCGCCATCCGAAGCTCCAGAGTCTCGAAAGGGCGATAGGGCTGGATCAGCTGAACCCCCATCTCCTTGAGTTGGTAGTTCAGGCTGGAGTAGATATCCAGCAGCAGATCGGCTTCGCGAGACATGACCAGATTGATGGCATCTTCCACCGTGTTGACGAAAACCAGTTCCATTCCGGGGTATTGCCTTGATGCCATCTCAGCACTGGCGTAACTGAGAGGTATGGCCAGCCTGGCACCATGAAAGTCAGCTTTAAGGCCTGGTATTGAATCGGTATGGGCAAAGAAGTACTGATACAGGTTCAGGTACGGGTCGGTGAATAACGCTTCTTGCTCGCGTTCTCTGGTGTGGCGGATCGCGGGAAGTACATCAATGTGCCCTTGCTGAAATTCTGAGAAGAGCGTATGCCAGTCAGCAATCCGATAGGCCGGAGTGATGCCGGAGGCTCGGGTAATTTCGGTGATCAGATCCTGCACGATGCCCTGGGGGCTGTGATCGTCTGGGTCGCTGAAGTCAAAAGGCTTCCAGTCTGTCTGCACTCCCACCACCACAACCTGATTGTTATTTAGCCATTCTTGCTCAGCGAGAGTCAGGTGCTCATCAGCCTCGGCAGAGAAAGAGCCAGCCAGCAATAAAACGAAGAAAAGGGTAGGGGTAGGGAGGGCAGAAAAAAGGGAGGAAAGCGCTGCAAGTGGTGCAAGCCCTAACGTTCCGGGCAGTACGTGATGTTTGTCCGCTGGTGTTCGATTATTCATTGGCAATGGCAACAAAGCTTTGAAGGTTGTCCTCAAACAGCTTCACCAGATAAGGATCGAAGTGGGTACCACTTTTCTGAAGGATAAATTCTGCCGCTTTTTCAATCGTCCATTCCGGTTTGTAGCAGCGTTTGTGGGTAAGGGCGTCGAATACATCCGCCAGCGCGACAATGCGACTGTAAATGTGAATCTTGTTGCCATGTAATCCATCGGGATAGCCGGTTCCATCCCATTTTTCATGATGCTGACGCGCGATGGTGCTGGCAGCTTTTAACAAGGGTTTGTTGGAACGGCGAAAGAGTTTGTCGGACTGGGTGGTGTGCGTTTTCATCACGTCGAACTCAGCGTCCGTCAATTTACCCGACTTGTGCAGAATCGACTCCGGGATAAATACCTTGCCAATATCATGCATGGGCGCAGCGTGATAGATGACATATGCGTCCTTGTCGGACAGGTCACGATGCAAGTGAGCGAGTAAACGAGAGTGTCTGGCGACTCTCTGGATATGGTGACTGGTTTCATCCGAGGTGGATTCCATCAGGCCGGTAAGCAGATGAATCAGCTCCATTTGTGTCTCTTCCAGCTCGCTGGTCAGCATGGTTTCGGCTTCTGTCGCGCGATGCTGCAATTCGCGATTGGACTTTTCCAACTGGTGGCGTGTTAGAAAAAGATCCAGATGGGTTTTAACACGAGCGATGAACTCCGAGCTGTGGAACGGTTTGGCGATGTAATCCACACCACCGACTTCAAATGCTTTTTCCAACGATGGTGTATCGGTTCTGGCCGTCAGAAAAATCACAGGACAGTGGTTGTAATTTGCCTGAGACTGGATACGTTGACACAGTTCATAGCCATCCATGTTGGGCATCATGATGTCGAGCAGGATCAGATCAAACTGATTGTGAGACAGAAGCTCAAGGGCATCTTCTCCCGACATGGCGTAGAACAGGTCATAGTTCTGGGAATTGAGCAGGGTCAGAGCAATCTGGATATTCTCAACAACATCATCCACGACCAGTACGCGAGGAACAGCTTCCATATCGTAAACCTCATTCGGCATCTGTTTGGAAATCATCATAACTGGCTTGGCGATCATTCGGGTGTGATCCGTTGATCACGGGTTGCAACAAATTTCAGGACGGGTGACAGCAAGGAATCAGCCTACCATTTTCGTTGCACACGATTCGTTGCCTGGATCAACGCTAGGTTGATTGGCACTTCCAATCTGCGTATTGGTTGAGTCCATAAATGAACGCCTAAAGGATCATAGCCGATCCCTAGTCGCTGAAACCAGTGATTTGTCTGTATGTTTTGTGAATAATTTATGGTTGTGTGATGTTCTGGGTCGTTCGATTTTTATTGGCGTGATCTGTCTTTCGGGAATTTTTTTTAATGAAAATACGATAGCGCAAGGCGGAATAGAGAGGGTATCGCGATACTGTTATCTGGAATAAACGGATATGTACCGAGCGGTATATGAGAACGCCTGACGCAGTCAATATGGCAGAAAAGGCGGTTAGCGGAAAGTTGGAGTTGGAGGGGGACAGGATAACCCCACCCATCAGGATCGATGAGTGGGGTTATCCTGTTACTTCAATCAGGCTTTCGAAGATTCGTCGGCCTGTTTGGCTTCAGAGTCATCAGCCTTGGTATCAGCAGTCTCTGCAGGAGCAGAAGTTTCCTGCGTATCGGTATCGGCTTGGGTATCGGAAGCTGTTGCGTCATCAGTCGCTTGTTCAGCTTCGGATTCAGCGTGTGCCGGTTTCTCGGCGTCGACCGATTGTTCGGCTTCCGCATTTGGGGCAGCTGCGGTAGCTTCTTCTTGAGAATTGGCCTCAGTAGCCGAATCGTCTGGAGTGGCATCATCGCTGTTGGTGGCTTCTGACTGGTCAGGCACAGCCTTGGCTTTGACGTCACTTTCAGAGGCTTCAGGTTGCTCGGCGTCCACTGCTGGTGATTCTTGCGCTGGAGTCGCTTCTTCCGTTGCAGAAGTGTCAGATGGAGCTTCTGTTTCTACCGCTTCGGATATCGCTTCCTGCTTTTCTGCTGGAGTTTCGACATGAGCGACGGTTTTGGCGTCTTCTTGAGCCTCTGGCGGAATTGTCTCAGATGCAGACCCCGCAGCCGGTTCAGCTTTCTCAGCTACCTGGGGTTGAGGCTCCTCTGGGGTAGAAGAATCTTCGGCCACAGGAGCCTCGTTTTGCTCTGCAGGCGCTGCTTCATCATCCGCAGTGGCCAGCGCATTTCGAGGGTCGTTGGCAACTCGGCCACCCGCGCGACGGCGACGACGACGGCGTCCAGGCTTTTCTTCCGTATCAGCCGATTCTGAGGCTTCAGTGGCTTCTGCTTTATCAGCAGTCGCTACGGGTTGCGATTCTGCATCCGCTACCGGCTTATCTTCGGCTGGAACATTCTCAACCTTGGTTGATGCCTCTGGTTGTGCGTCAGCTTTGACCTCTGCTTTTGTCTCAGTCTTCACCGGAGCTTCTGACTCTGCAGCGTCTGATGCCAGAGCTTCTGAAGCAGGGGCTTCGATGTCAGCGGTGCTTTGCTCTGGCGTTTTCGGTGTCGCTTCAGTGTCAACGGTTTCAGTGGTGGCTTCGACCGGTTGCACCACTTCTTCCTGCGTTGAGGACTCGGTTGATTCCTGTGGCTTCTTGCCGCGACGGGAACGACGAGAACGGCGACGACGTCCAGGACGGGCCTCCTCATCTTTCGGTGCATCTTCCTGGCTGGTCTTGCCGTTTGTTTGAGCATCCGCTTCCGCCTGCACTGGTTCCGCGTCGGATTTGGATTCGCTCTCTGTAGAGGCCTCGGTGGTTGCTTCCGTGGTTTCCTTCGTTGTTTTTTCAGAAACCGCTGTGTCGGCTTCTGAAGCTGGAGCTGACTCTGGTGAGCTGGCTTCGGCTACTGCTACTGCTTCTTTGTTGGGTTGCTGTTCCCCATCAGTCGCGGGTTGTTGCTCTTCCGCGCCCTCGGTAGTTTCAGATTCAGAAGCCTGGTTTGCATCAGTCGCTGCGTTGGCGCCATCACGACTTCTGCGACGACGACGGCTGCGGCGGCGGCGCTTGCCAGTGCCTTCTTCTGAGCTGGATTCTTCCTGAGCAGCAGGTGCTGGAGTCTCCGTCCTGGTTTCAGCATCGGCGTTTGCGTTTGCGTCTGTTGCTGTTGGCTGTTCAGCTGGCTTGGTTGCGGTTTCAACCACTTCTTCTACCGGAGTTTCAGCCTTGGCTTCTGCGGTCTGCTTGTTGATCTCATCCTCTGCGACCTGGGTCTTGGCCGGTGGAGTGGCAGGGCGAGTTGGCTGACCGTTACGGTTGCGTTCACGGCGAGGGCGACGCTCCCGGTTGCTCTTCTTCTCTTCGTTCTCACGGCGTGGGGATTCGTTTTCCGTGCGCGGAGATTGCGAAGATGGCTGCTCTTCTGAAGTCTTCTTGCCTTCCTGGCGATTATTGTCCTTGCGACGCTCTTTGCGCGGTTCCTGACGCTGCTCCTGGTCGCCCTGACGATTGTCAGAGTTACGGCGGTTGCGAGGCTTGCGATTGCGGTTTTCCTGATCGCGTCCATTCTGGTTCTTGCCACCATTGGAAGAACCATTGCGACGGTTGGTCTGAGGCTTTGGCTCTTCTTGCTTGACCGGCTCTGCCGGTGCTTCGGTGCCAAACAGGCCAGAGAGGAAGCTGGCGATGCGAGTTACGACATTGGTGTCCTGAGTCTCGGGTGCAGCAGCGGTGCTGGTTTCCTGACGCGCTGGAGCGACAGGTGTCGGAGCGGCGGCAGGCTGAACACCTTTGACGGCGGCTTGTTGGCTCGGTGGCGTCGGACGAATATCCAGATCCATACCGTAGTCCAGATTTTCAGGCTCAAAGGTTTGCTCGAAAGAAGCTTCACCTATCAGGCTGTCGTCCGGGCGCAGACGCAGAACTTCGTAGTGTGGAGTGTCCATTTGCGGGTTTGGCAGGACAATCACACGCGTCTGGTGGCGAGACTCGATACCCGCGATCAGTTGGCGCTTCTCATTGAGGAGGAAGGCAGCAACGTTGACCGGAACAATGGCACGAATCTGGCCCGTGTTCTCTTTGGCGGCTTCTTCTTCAATCAGGCGCAGAATGGACAGGCCAGAGGACTGGATGTCACGAATAACACCCGTGCCGTTACAGCGTGGACACACATGGCCGCTGGTTTCTTCCAGTGACGGGCGCAGACGCTGGCGCGACATTTCCATCAGACCAAAGCGGGAAATACGACCAACCTGAACACGGGCGCGGTCCACTTCCAGCGCTTTTTTCAGGCGATTTTCAACTTCTCGCTGGTTTTTGTTGGCCAACATGTCGATGAAGTCGATCACCACCAGTCCGCCCATGTCACGCAGGCGCAGCTGACGAGCAATTTCGTCGGCAGCTTCCAGATTGGTGTTCAGTGCGGTTTCTTCAATGTCCGAACCTTTGGTAGCGCGTGATGAGTTGATGTCGATGGACACCAGTGCTTCAGTCGGATCAATGACAATTGAGCCACCTGAAGGCAGTTTCACTTCACGCTGGAAGGCACTTTCGATCTGGGATTCGATCTGGTAGCGATTGAACAGAGGGATGGGGTCGCTGTATACCTTGAACTTGTTCTGGTAATGAGGCATCACCTGTTGCACGAAGCTCAGAGCTTCAGCGTAGGCCGCTTCTGTATCAATCAGAACTTCGCCAATATCCTGGCGCAGGTAGTCGCGAATCGCGCGGATGATGACGTTGCTTTCCTGCATCAGCAGGGCAGGGGCAGACACTTCACCGAAGGCACGCTGGATGGCTTCCCACAGCTTGACCAGGTAGTCCAGATCCCATTGCAACTCTTCAGAACTGCGACCAATACCTGCGGTACGGACGATAACGCCCATCTTGTCAGGGACATTGACGCCCTTCATGGCCTCGCGCAGTTCTGATCGTTCATCCCCTTCAATACGACGGGAAATACCGCCTGCACGGGGGTTGTTTGGCATCAGAACCATGTAGCGGCCAGCCAGGCTTACCTGAGTGGTCAGGGCGGCACCCTTGTTTCCGCGTTCTTCCTTGTCAACCTGGACAATGACTTCCTGGCCTTCTTTCAGAACATCGCGGATATTGATGCGGCCTGGCCCCGGATCCTTGACGAAGTATTCGCGGGCAATTTCCTTCAGAGGCAGGAAACCATGGCGTTCTGCGCCAAAGTCGACAAACGCCGCTTCCAGAGAAGGCTCGATGCGGGTGATCTTGCCTTTGTAGATGTTGGATTTTTTTTGTTCACGAGAACCGGATTCAATATCCAGATCGTAAAGTTTCTGGCCGTCGACCAGGGCAACACGCAACTCTTCAGGTTGGGTTGCGTTAATGAGCATTCTTTTCATGCAGTACGTTCAGCTCTTAAATTAGCCGCGTACTCTCGTGGCAATGCTGAATAACAGCCATTACCAAAATATTTATGGGTGCCTTGTCGTTGTGAAATGCGTTATTCATGACGCACACAAAGACATGGGTGATTCATTCTGGAATACCCAGTGAATCACCAGCACGATCAACGACCTGGCAACACCCTTGTGTACTTCACTGTTTCCGGTTGAGAAGCAGGGTTCCGGCTAAGGGTGCATAGAGCAAGGATTTCTGAATCAACAGAAAACCGGTCGTCCATCCATAATTTGATAATGCGAGATTGCCAGCAGAGCACTGCGTGGTTGATCTCACAAAGTGGTTTGACCACTTGATTCTTTTAATCAGCCACCGGAAATCACCGTTATGTTGGGTGGGGTGGCGACAAACGTTCAGTCTTACGGGCTTTCTTTACTTCGTATCGACTTGCTCGGGACGGGCTGAGAACCGGATCGCCGTATGTGCTCTCCCTCGCTTGTTGAGGGGGACACAGGCTTCGCAATTCATGTTTGCCCGTTTCACCGACGGGGGATCTTCTCTATACTCGGCCCCCAACTGACTGCCATCGGTGCCATTGTTGGCTAAACTGTTGGCTAAATGTCTACCAGCGATGACAGCGCACTGGAATATAGCAACAAAGCATGAAGCCAGCCAAGTGGCGCGCGTATGAATCGCTGCTTATTTGTTCAGATTTCTGTTTTGTTCCCACTTTTGCGGTTGTTGCAATCTCGAACTGACTGAATAGTCCCTGCTTTTTACCTTGGGTATGCCTGCTCACATATGTCCACTTCCGAAGAAATAGACCTCGCGCGTGTTTCCTTTGTCACCATTACTGAAGACAATCAGGGCCAACGGATAGACAACTATCTGATGTCCTTGATGAGAAAAGTCCCCAAAGCACTGGTTTACCGAATCGTCCGCAAGGGAGAGGTGAGGGTCAACAAAAAGCGCGTCAAGGCAGATACCAGACTGAATATTGGTGATGTGGTTCGAATCCCGCCCGTGAAATTGCCGCAAGAACAGACCGTGGGTGAAGCGTCAACTGATCTGAAGAATGCCCTGCAGCAAGCGATTGTTTATGAAGACGACGCGCTGATTGCCGTGAATAAACCGCATGGCCTTGCGGTGCATGGCGGCAGCGGCGTGAGTCTGGGCCTGATTGAGTCGTTACGCCAGGTGTATCCTTCACATACCTTTCTTGAATTGGTGCACCGTCTGGATCGCGATACCTCCGGCGTTATTCTCGTGGCCAAGAAACGCTCGGCTCTGGTAGCGCTGCAAAAAATGCTGGTCAATAAATCGGGTATCAAAAAGCGTTATCTGGCTATGGTGCATGGTGGTTGGCCTGCCTCGATTCAGGAGGTTAAAGCCCCCCTGAAGAAGTTTGAGCGCAAATCCGGAGAGCGCATCATGCTGGTGGATGCCGACGGCAAACCGTCACATACCCGTGTCAGGTTACTCGCCAGCGGCTCTCATTACTCATTGGTCGAGGCCGAACCCGTGACCGGACGGACGCATCAGATCCGGGTGCATTGCCAGTTTCAGGGCTATGCGATTGCCGGGGATGAAAAATACTGTGACAAGCCGCAGGCGATGATTGATCGTGACCATGGAATCCGTCGCCTGTTTTTGCACGCCTGGGGGTTGTCTTTCCGTCACCCGATTACTGGTAAACAATTGAACATACAGGTGCCACCGGCAGATGAGTTCCAAAAGGCACTGATAAAGGAAGGTTGTCATTATGAAGTATCAGCTACTCATCTTTGATTGGGATGGCACCCTGGCCGATTCCACCGGTCGCATCGTTGACAGTATGCAGCGAGCCGCGCGATTGGTCGGCTTGCCCGCGATCACCGATGCCGAAGCCCAGAACATCATTGGTTTGGGGTTGCCGGAAGCCTTGCGTACGTTGTGGCCCAGCATCACTGCCAAAGAGCTTGAGGCGATGCGCGAAAGCTATGCGCGTCACTTTGTGTATGACAGCCAGGTATCAATGGCTTTGTTCGATGGGGCCCGCGAGATGCTTGAAAATCTCGGAGCGGAAGGTCACTTGCTGGCGGTCGCAACCGGGAAAAGCCGCAAGGGGCTGGATCGTATCCTGTACGATCTGGGGGCGACGCATTTGTTTGCCACGACTCGTTGCGCTGACGAGACCTTGTCCAAGCCAGATCCACTGATGATCAATGAGATTCTGGCGGAACTGAATGTTTCGGCGTCCCGGGCGTTGATGGTTGGTGATACAACGTACGATCTGGATATGGCTCGTGCTGCGGGTGTCGCAACCATCGCCATGAGTCACGGTGCTCATGATGATGAGCGCTTGCTCGCGTGCAAGCCTTTGGAACTTTGTCACAGTATTGCGGATCTTGAGCAGTGGTTAAGCAACAATGGATAACGGAAACGACAACATGAATCGACCGGAAGACAGCAGCAAGGAATGGAAGCTGATAGAAAAGCTGGTGATGGATTTGCAAAAGGAGCAGCGACGTACTCGCCGCTGGAGCATTTTCTTTCGCGCGCTGATGTTTATTTATTTGTTCGCCATACTCTGGATGGTGCGACTGCCTACTGATGGACTGACCGGGGAAAACGAGGGCGGTGCTTTCGCCGCCGTTGTTGAGGTAACCGGGACGATCGCGGCTGATCAGCCATCCAATGCTGATTTGTTGATCACCTCCATTCGTAATGCGTTTGAATCGGAAGAGGCGGTTGGGCTGATTCTGCGTATTAATAGCCCGGGCGGCAGCCCGGTTCAGGCTGGGTACGTGTTTGATGAGATTCGTCGCTTGAAAGAGACTCGCCCGGATTTCCCGGTTTATGCCGTGATCATGGACCTGGGCGCTTCCGGTGCTTATTACATCGCTGCAGCCGCAGACGAGATCTATGCGGACAAGGCCAGTCTGGTGGGCTCAATCGGTGTGGTCGGGTCCGGATTTGGATTCACCGGCATAATGGACAAGTTGGGCATCGAGCGCCGGAGCTATACCGCGGGCGATCACAAGGGCTTTCTGGATCCGTTCCAGCCAGAGCGTGACGATGAAAAAGCATTCTGGGAAAGTGTGCTGAAGGTAACTCACCAGCAGTTTATTGATCAGGTGAAACTAGGGCGTGGCGAGCGACTCAGGGAAACGCCGGACGTGTTCTCCGGGTTAATCTGGTCGGGTGAACAGGCCGTGGAAATGGGACTGGTGGACGGTCTTGCCTCCAGCAGTCAGATTGCGCGTGAAAAACTTGGTACTGAAGAGTTGGTCAACTTCACCTTCCAGAAACAGCCATGGGAAGAACTGATTGGCAAACTGGGTGTGAGTATTGGCCAGGGCATCAGCAGTATTTTGACCCAGCAACAATGGAGTCTACGGTAATCTCGATACGTCGATACAAACTGTCTGTAAATAATTTTGACATGTTGTATCGACATACCTATGATACCGCGCACTATGGCAGAGGCACAGATACCCCACCGAGTCGATGCAGTTAAGTTTGTTGAGCAAATTCAAAAACTTAGCGGCGAAATCGACAGCTCTGAACTTACTCGTCTAAACCAGTCTGTTGAACGGTGTTTGGCACCGATCAACTGCGTTTTGTCGTTTGAGCGAGATGAGGAACGACACCGATTACTGGTTGGGGAATGCTCTACCAGGGTGGCCATGATATGTCAGCGTTGTCTGGATGTTGTGGAAGTTGAAGTGAGCAGTCGTTTCGAGCTGGGTCTGGTGTTTAACGATGATCAGGCTCGTCAGTTACCCCGGAGACTTGAACCGGTAGAACTGGGCGAGAACGGCCAGCTGGATTTGTGGGCAGCCATAGAAGACGAAGTTCTTCTGTCCCTTCCGGCGTTTCCGGCACACCCTGAAAGTGAATGTCAGTTACAGCAGCCCGAGCCAGAAGATTCCAACAGTAACGAACAGCAGCCGAACCCGTTTGACGTTCTGGCGCAGCTCAAACAGAAATAGTGTAGGAGCCAATCATGGCGGTTCAACAAAACAAGGTAACTCGTTCCAAGCGTGGTATGCGTCGTTCTCACGATGCTCTGGATACTGGTGCAGTCGCACTGAGTACTGATCCAACCACTGGTGAAACTCACCGTCGTCACCACGTGACTGCTGACGGTTTCTACCGTGGCAAGAAAGTCGTGGAGACTGGCAACAGCTAATATGCTGACCATCGCGGTAGATGCAATGGGCGGGGACTTAGGTCCCCGTGTTGCGTTCAAAGCCTGCGAAAAATTGTTAACCCGGCAGAAGTCTGTCCGGGTTTTGTTGTTTGTGGAGCAGCGATTTGTCGACCTGGCCGTCAAGGGCGTCGCTTCTTCGGTTCGTGACAGGCTGGAAGTGGTAGGTTGTGGGCAAAGCATCGAGTCTGATGAAAAGCCCAAGGTTGTCCTCAAGCATCGTGAGTCTTCTTCGATGTCCCAGGCGTTGCAGGCTCAGAAAGAGGGCCGTTGTCAGGGGGTGTTGTCCGTTGGCAGTACTGGGGCCCTGATGGCGTTATCCCGTCGAACACTGGGCGTTCTGCCCGGTATTGACCGGCCGGCGCTTGCGACTCGTATTCCAACCCGAAAAAAGCCGCTTCTGCTACTGGATTTGGGAGCCTCGTTGTCGGCTTCTTCCCGTCAGCTGTTGCAGTTTGCTGTGCTGGGAGCGGCCTGGTGTCGTTCCATGTCGGTCAAGCATCCCAGAGTGGGTTTGCTGAATGTGGGTCATGAGTCGGGCAAGGGCACCGAGCAAATTCGTCAGGCCAGTGAACTGCTCGCGCGCTATCTGCCAGATTGCTACGCCGGGTTTCATGAGGGAGATGACCTGTATCGCGGTGAATTGGATGTCATGGTGTGTGACGGTTTTACCGGTAATGTCGCGTTGAAGACCAGTGAGGGGTTGACCGAGTGGCTGACTTGGTTATGGCGACAGGAATTCCAGTCCAACTGGTTTTTGAAGTTGCTCACGCCCGTCTGGATTCGCATCATGCGGCGTATTTATCGCCGTATAGCTCCGGCTCGACACGGTGGTGCCATGTTGCTCGGCGTGGATGGCGTTGTGGTCAAAACACACGGCAAGTCCGATACCTCGACCTACGAACACGCCCTGTTGTATCTGGTCGAGCAGGTCAGAAATTATGACCGAAAGGCACTAATGGAGTTTATCAGGCCAATGCAAGGGGCTATTGCCTGAAAGTATTTCAATAAAATTGTGCCTGTTAGATATTTACTGGCAACAATCGCCCGCCTAGTATTCCCCCCGTATTAGTGGTCTGGTGATTTCAAGGCAGGCAGACCCGATAACATAAGAACCAGTGGTTGATCGAATGACTCAAGTAATTGCAGTATTTCCCGGCCAGGGAGCCCAGCAAGTGGGCATGCTGGCAGATCTTGCGCAAGAATTTCCTCTTATCGGCGAAACATTTGCTGAAGCTTCCGATGCCATTGGCCAGGATCTCTGGGCGCTGGTTCAGGATGGCCCGGCTGAGACCCTCAACCTGACTTACAACGCACAGCCTGTACTGTTGACTTCCAGCACGGCGATTCTTCGCGTGGTTCGTGAGCACTGTCCGGCTCTGAATATTGTTGCCGCTGCAGGTCACTCGTTGGGTGAGTACTCCGCTTTGGTTGCCGCCGATGCGATCGACTTTGCCCAGGCCGTACAACTGGTGCGCAAGCGCGGCGAATTGATGGATCAGGCGGTTCCTGCTGGCGAAGGCGGTATGGCAGCTGTTATCGGTCTTGACGAAGAAGCCGTTCGCTCGGTTTGTGAGCAGGCTTCATCCGCTGGTGTGGTTGAACCCGCCAATTTCAATGCGCCGGGCCAGATTGTGATCGCTGGTGCGGCTGCGGGTATCGAAAAAGCCTGTGAACTGGCCAAGGCTGCGGGCGCCAAGCGTGCCTTGCCTTTGGCGGTCAGTGGACCGTTCCACTCCAGCCTGATGCGAGCCGCCGCTGAAGACTTCAGCGCTGCGTTGAACGCTATCGACTGGCGTGCTCCAGAATTCCCGGTTTATCACAACGCAGATAACCAGTCAGCGCCGATGGCTGAGATTCCAGAGAAACTGCTGGCTCAATTGTACAGTCCGGTTAACTGGACGGGTGCCGTCCAGGCCGTGCGCAGCCATGCTGATGTTGCTGTTGAGTTCGGTCCTGGAAAGGTGCTGGCCGGACTGAACAAGCGTATTGACAAGACACTGGCTACCCACGGTACCGGTACTCTCGACAGCCTGAAGGCTGTTGTCACCATGATTCAAGGACAATAAAACCATGTCTGATAAAGCTCTTGCTCTGGTTACCGGCGCTTCTCGTGGTATTGGCCGCGCGGTGGCAGAAAAACTGGCCGCCCAGGGTTACAAGGTTGTTGGTACAGCCACCAGCGAAGGCGGTGCGGCTTCTATTCGTGAAGGTTTGCAGGAAATCGCTGCGGACAACGATGCCATCGTGCTGAACATTGCTGACGCTGATCAGACTGCAGAAGCGTTGAAAAACTTCCTGTCCGAACACGGTACTCCTGCGGTTGTCGTCAACAACGCCGGTATTACTCGCGACAACCTGTTCCTGCGTATGAGCGATGATGAGTGGAATGCGGTCATCAACACCAACCTGAGTGGTGTGTTCCGTGTCTGCAAGGCGATGGTCAAGCCGATGATCAAGAAAAAAACCGGCAGTATCGTCAATATCAGTTCAATTATTGGTACCACTGGTAACGCAGGTCAGGCAAACTACGCAGCCGCAAAAGCTGGTCTTGAAG
>PBNY01000095.1 GCA_002723385.1 Oceanospirillaceae bacterium
CTGTCATTTACATCGTTTCGTTGTACTCTAAGCACAAATGTCAGACATGAGTACATCACTTCTCTGTACCACAATACTACTCAAGCGACTGACGACTAATTCCTACAGTGCTATTTTGTATTGGATTGACTCTGATGCCAGTGCGCAAAATACCTAAGAACTATCGCAACGTCACAGGCGTAGCATCGCATAACAAAGCTACTGGACGAGCAATGTTTGAATCAACGCTCGAGCGTGACTTTCTGACATTGTTGGAATTTGACCCAGCGGTCGAAGGCTTCGAAGTTCAGCCCGTCACCATCCAATGGTTTGATGAGTCAGACAAGCAGCGCACTTATACACCCGATGTGCTGGCTCATTTCTACAACCCCAGCCGTCGAACTACGCTTTACGAAATCAAGTACAGAAGCGAATTAGCTGAGCGCTGGCCTGAATTAAAACCCAAATTCAGGGCCGCTCAGAGATACGCTCGCAGCCAGGGCTGGCGATTCAAGATCATTACAGAGAAAGAAGTACGAGCAGATCGACTGAAGAACGCCAAATTCTTGCTCCCATTTGTAAAAAAAGGTCCCGCTTCGGAAGCAGATATGGACCTCCTTGATGACGCGATCAATGCACTGAAGCAATCCACTCCCAAAGGGTTACTTGAACACATCTACCGAGATGAATGGAACCGCGCACGCCTGCTGCCTACGCTTTGGTACCTCATCGGGACTCGTCAAATAGAAATGGACCTGGACCGTCCCATCAACATGGACAGTGAGCTACGGGGACTAAACTCATGACTCGTCTACAACTTCAAATTGAGCCTGGCAAGCGAGTGACTTATGAAGGCCGTCCTTATCGAATTGTCAGACTGCTTTCTCTACAGCTCGCCGAACTAATCTCTGAAGACGATCATGAAGTTATCAATGCAAATATTACCGAGTTAACGTCTCCCATTTCTGAAACGGTAAAACGCCCTGATTTGACTCTGATTGATGACAAAGCATGGGAGACTGCCAGAACCCGCTTCAACATCATCAAACCTCTCTTGAAGATGCCGACCAGGACTCGACAGCTGGTGACTGAGCATGGCAAGAAGCACTCAGTATCAACCAATACTCTGTATGGATGGATCAAAGCTTACGAGTCATCTGGAGTGTTATCCGCGTTACTCCCGAAAACACGGCGAGACAAAGGCACCACCAAACTCTCGGCTGAAGTAGAGGAAATCATCCAGGAATCAATGGCAACAGACTTTCTGACCCTTCAGAAAAAATCAGTTCAAAAGTTATGCGATGAAGTCATGAAACGCTGTGCGCAAGCCGGGCTAGAGGCACCGCATGACAACACTATCCGCAAACGTGTTAAATCGCTCGCTCCAGAGCTGGTTGTTAGCCAACGTGAAGGCCGCAAAAAAGCGGACTTATTCTTTAAACCCCATAAAGGCTCATTTCCTGGGGCCGATTGGCCTCTTGCCGTAGTGCAGATCGACCACACAAAGATCGACCTCATATTGGTCGATGATCATTACAGACGGCCTATAGGCCGACCCTGGATAACGCTGGCATTCGATGTGTACAGCCGCATGGTCGTTGGATTCTATATTTCTTTTGACCCGCCAAGCGCACTATCAACAGGACTCTGCCTTGCGCATTCGATTCTGCCAAAAGATAAGTGGCTGGCTCAACATGACATCAAAAGCGAGTGGCCGGTATGGGGTCTCCCCACGACGGTGCATGTCGATAATGCCAAAGAATTCAGGGGGGAAATGCTTCAGAAAGCGTGTGATGAGTACAACATCAATATCGAATGGCGGCCTGTTGGCCGACCCAATTTCGGTGCCCATGTTGAACGAGCTCTTGGAACATTCTCAAAAGAAATCCACACACTGCCAGGCACAACTTTTTCCAATACACAGGCAAAAGGCGACTACAAATCAGAGAAGCATGCCGCACTCACACTGTCTGAATTTGAATCTTGGCTAGCTATCTACATCGCAGACGTGTATCACCAGAAGATTCACTCGAGTTTAGGAATGGCACCGATAGATGCCTTTCGAAGAGGGATCCTAGGCGATGGCGAGCATCCGGGGTGCGGTTTGCCGCCCAAAATTACGGATGAAGAAAGGTTAAAACTGGACTTCATGCCATTTGAATTACGAACAGTTCAGGACTATGGCGTCGTGATCGACGAAATACATTATTACCACGATGTACTCAGACGCTGGATCAATGCCCCTGACCTGAACGACAGCAAGAGAAAACGAAAATTTACGTTCCGCCGAGATCCCAGAGACATCAGTGTAATCTGGTTTTTTGACCCTGAAGTCCAGACTTACTACCCCATTCCATATCGTGATACCTCCCATCCTGCAATCAGCATCTGGGAGCTCCGCGACGCGAAAAAGAATGTGACGTCAGACAAACGTCGGCATTTAACGGAACGCAATATTTTTGATGCTTATGACCGAATGAGAGAAATTGAGTCCAAAGCTATCTTCAAAAGTAAAGCGGCGCGTAGAGCCAATCAGCGACGAATTAATCATACCCAGGTAGAAAAGCCCGTTCTCCCAAAAGAACCTCAGCCCCAGACAAGCATCGACTCAGGCATACCAAGAGCCCCCGATGCTAAAGAACCAGAAATCCTGCCATTCGATGAAATGGATGACCTGTCATGACCACCTTCAATCATTTGAACGTCGTTGCACAAGAGGCTCTGCAGCTACCTGATGCCGAACGAATTGCAAAAATACGGTCGGATCGTTGGATAGGCTACCCAAGATCCAAACAAGTGCTTGCTAAGCTCGAAGATCTTTTGATCTACCCCAGAACCCAGAGGATGCCGAATCTGTTGCTCGTAGGCGATACCAACAATGGCAAAACCATGCTTGCTCAACGCTTCTGCAAGCTACACCCAGCAGATGACAATCCATCTGGAGATGGCATTCAGGTACCTGTTTTAATGGTACAAGCCCCTCCAGTGCCTGACGAGGGTAGGTTTTACAATGCCATTCTGGAGCTTTTATTCGCGCCTTACAGGGCAAGCGAACGCGTAGACAAGAAACAATTTCAGGTAATTAAATTGCTTCGCTATATCGACCTGAAAGTTCTTATTATTGATGAAATCCACCACATTCTGGCTGGAAATATGAATCGCCAGAAAGCTTTTCTGAACGTAATCAAATACCTGGGCAATGAGCTACAAATCAGTATCGTTGGCGTCGGCACGAAAGACGCTTTTCGTGCAATGCAAACCGACCCACAACTTTCAAATCGCTTTGAACCCGTAACACTGCCACGATGGGAAATGGATCATGACTTTCTCAGGCTTTTAGCCAGTTTCGAACGCATGATCCCCTTAAAAAATACTTCTGGATTAACCCAGCAAGATCTTGCCTCTATGCTTTACAGTATGTCCGAGGGCTATATAGGAGAGCTATCCAGACTACTGTCTTCAGCGTCCGTAGCTGCGATCCATTCAAGTGACGAAAAAATATCGCTAAGCCTTCTGAAGTCAGTTGACTGGACGCCACCGTCAAAAAGGAAGCGCCTGCTCGAAGGAACACGCTGATGATCTCTGGAAAGTACTGGCCAGCTCATCCGCATCCATTACCAGGAGAGTCTCTATCTTGCTGGATCGTCCGAACCGCTCATGCGAATGGCCTGAAGGTACAGACATTCTGTGATCGCGAATTTGGTAAAGACTTTCAGATATGGAACCGTGACATAGACCGAAACGCACCTGAATGGCTCTTAGCCATCATGAGCGATAAAACCGGAACACCGATCAAACAGGTACGCAATACGACTGCAAGATTGTATGAGAAACGCCTGTTCCCCAAACTGCATTCCGCAAGCCAGTTACGATGGTTTATGGCACTTAAGAAAAAACACCGCACGCACAAGGGCTATGCCCAGCAATATTGTCCTTTGTGCCTAAAAGAAGATGACGAACCATATTTCAGACTACAATGGCGCCTAGCACTGTACACATTCTGCACAAAGCACCGAATACTCATGGCTGATCGATGTTATCACTGTGGAGGAGAGGTTGAGTTTCACCGATTGGAACTTGGAAAAGCCAATCAAGTTAAAGTCGAAACTCTCGACTGCTGCTGGATATGTAATAAGCCCCTAAGTAGCGCACCAATACAAAACGTGAATCTATATCCAAAGCTAGTCGATCAACGATGGAGCAACTTATTAGAGTCTATAGACCGACAGCTTTATCCAGCAGGAGCATTGAGATACCAAAACATCACGCTTCTACACCAATTCTGCCGACTTCTCAGCTCTGGTAGATACAGGCCGAGACTATCGAAACATATTTGTACAAGTGGCCATTATTCTCAACCAGAATTAAAAATTGACTCAGTAATTTTTGAGCAACGAGACATCATAGAACGTCACACTTTACTACAACTCGCTTGGTGGATTATGACCAACAGAAACAGGATAAAGACAGCTATTCACAGAAAAGCGGTCAGAGTTAATCTCCTGTATAGGGATCTAGACCCGGATACCAAACGATATGTCATAGGACTTTTAACCCATTAGCGGCAGAGTAACCATTTTTTTATGTAGTTTCGATATGGAGCGTTCTCAATTAACTTTCGCGACATTTTAGCTTTAGACACCTCTGATTTTCTAGACATACGCCTGTCATTCTGAGTTGGCTTGATTTTGGCGTTGAGCTTCCTTGTAACCCTCCCCAGATTAGGACCACTCTTTACTAGAGGTTCTCCGGAGAGGGTTACAGGAAAACCTCTGGAATGATGGCTGGCGGTACTATCGCTGATCCTGGCGAATTATTCAGAGGTTCCTTAACATTAGCTGATTGTGGTGCTACAGCATGCATTAGGCTCCTAGAGACCGAATCCACGAGTTGATTTTCTCAAGATTTTCCAGGTTGGAATTTTCAGTCAAAGTTTCTCGAATGGATTTCCCCAAAAGAGGAGGAAAAGCAAACTCAGCTCGGAAGAACATATCAGCAGCTCCATCAGGTGCTATAACAACAATGCCTTCATAGATAGAAACTAGTAACCCTATCCGCGTTATACTATCTTCATTAAGAGGTTCCTTAATGCCATTTTGGAGTGATTCCATCGACAAACCAGAAAGAGCGGACAATGTTTTGAGATTTATGTCCCAATGCTCTGGAGTAGACAGGTTGAGGAGCCAATCAACAACCATTTGGCCTTCGGAGACGCTTAGCTGCCGCGTCATAAATTCATACCGGATTTGAGAAAGGTGCTCATAGTTCTGTGTCAGCTCGCTTATATGTATTAGTTCAGACTTGATCTGACAGTTATCAGTTTTGATCGGGGCGTCTTTAAGGTCAGGCCTAGTCTATACACTTTTTCCGTCAAGTTCATTTCCCATATTCCAGGTATTCAGCCACAACACTGTGTGCACTTATTCTAAAACCCTTCAAGTGCATTTAATCCACATACATAACCACCACTACACCCGATTTATCTGAAACAACAGACTTTATATCGCTACAACTTTTTCCATCAACGATTGTTCCAACCTTAGTATTGGGTGGTTTCTTATCATCTGAACTAGGTGCTTGCTTTTCAACATCCACCAATCCAGCAGCCTTACAATCAGTCAAGGGAAAGTCGAAAACCAAACCGGTTCGAAACAATTTCCTTATATTCTCGACATCTTTAAGAGTATTTAAATTATTTCTACTTTTAGATGAAACCTTATCAGGATCAAGTTCAAGCAGTGCAGCCCGCAAATCATCCTCACAATTGGAATCAAAAACCATTAAAGCATAACTACCCGAGCGTGGTATCAAGATATTACCAGTTACTTCAATTCCATCAGCAAGCTCCACCTTATGAAGATAGCCTTTATTTGATGATGGGAAATATATAACTGCTTTGAACCACATGGATCGTGGCACAGGTGCGGGCTCACCTATTCGACCAATGTTATTTAAAAGCTCCTGCCTCAAGCTTAAAGCAACCCCTTCTCTAAACTTCGCTATGATATTTATACAACCAGTCTCAATATTACTTACAGCATATTCTAGAGATATAGTGCGAAGATCACTAAAGTCCCACTCCACTTGAAACCGTTCATTATCACCAATAGTTATAACTGGAGTATTTTGAGCCCTAATTTTAAACTTTGAACCCGGATTAATATCTACAAGTCGGCCAGGCACAAGTAGAGCCGTTTTCAAACCACCTTCCCGAATAAAGTCACATTCTGGAGATGCCACAAAGAAAACCAGATCTGTGCGCCCGCCAAAAATACTCTGTTCGTCCTTGTTTCCACCTTCTACACAGCCCAAAACATCACCAAATGTTATAGGCCATTGAGCTCCAGAAGAGTGAAGCCGTCGGGTCAAATTAACATATAGCGTTTTTTCAATAATCGAATATGTATCACGATCATTAGAAATCATCAAGGGAGGAGCATCTTGTGATATTTCATCAATGGCTAGTGCAGCATTCAATACATCCTGACAATCTTCGATTTCATATTGCAGTATTCTATCGTATACATCCAAAAGATAGCTAGAGGTATTAACACCTTCAAATCTTAATAGCATATTACGAATATATAGCAAGTCATCAATATCAACTTTCCTCAACGCTAATGCAGCGGATTTTACGGCATTAATGGCATTTCTCTCCCAAGTCTCAACAAAACCAGACAATAATTGACTATCTGAACGATGTGTCGCCAAGGTTAAAATAATTTCTGCCAATAGGCCTGTTTTTGACAATTCCCCTTTTTTAACATGCCGAAAAGAGGATGCGTAAAGTTTGGCATCCATTCGAAAACCCTTTGCTAACTCCGTTATACTAGACACCTGGGACATTAAAACTATTGATGGCAATGGCGTATTACCGCGCATCTCGATGACCTGTTTCAGACGCTCAACCGTAAACTTACGATCATTATCAGTTTGCTGAATACCAAGAAACAAATCGATAATTATCAAATCCACATTTTTAGATGCATCAACAAAATCACGCCCACACGTTGTATATTCTATTTGCAGGTCAGACAGAGTAGATTCAACCTTCTTCAAATACTTAGAGATCTCGCCCTTTTTATTCTCATACGAATAAAACAAATCACCCAACAAATCCCCAATACTTTCCCTTGAATTCCAAATTTTCGTTACAAACTCTTGATCCCACTTAAGCTCTTCTCTATCAGAAGGGTTAAAATCAGAATATATTTCTTTAATCCGTGAGAAATTTTCACCATACAAAGAGTCATCAAAGAAACTATCCCAAGCATCTTCTTCAGCCAGTTCATCTACTTGCGGAATATCATCATAACCATCATCGACTATAATAGCCGATTCAATCCCTGAACTTCGTATTTTTTCAATAATATTCAATTTTTATCCTCCGTGACACAATAATCGAATGTGGAAAATCGTCCTTCCTTGTTCCAAACGCTTGAATCTAATGTAAGTGAACCACCGTTATGCTCTGCAGCTTCTCTAGCAATATAAAGCCCCAAACCTCTGCGACGGCTTTTGTCTTTTAGCGAGAAAAACAGATCAAAAACTCGCTCTCTATATTGTTCAGATATCCCAGGACCATTATCAGATACTCTAACCCTAGGAGGGTTATCTTCCAACGAAATAGTTATTCGAGGTTGAAAAGACATTTTTCTATTTCTTTCAACATCCAGCCAATAGATGGAGTTAGAGATTAGATTCTCCAGCACCTGAACCACAAACCCTTTGACAACCATTATGGGCACGGGCCTGTCTGGTAGTAATAGATTCAGCTTAACTTGATGCCGTTCTAGCTGGGTTTCATGGGCTTCTATAATTTCATTCACTAGTTCATCCAGATTAAAACGCTCTTTACGCTGTCGTCCGGTAACGCTCAAAGGGTCAAGAATCCTTAATCTCTTAGTGATACTTGTCATTGATGCGCGAAGACTCTCAAGCCGTCGACGTATTTCATCTGGAACATTATTTCTCTTAAGGCCGTTAAGAATATCCAGGGCATCTTCTGCCGATCGTGTAAGTTCGTGCGCCACGACTTCAACCATTAATCCGATCCCCGCCATCGAGAGCATCTGATCAGCATCTTTTTCCATATCAGCAATACGCTCACGAGCACGAGCTGCATATCTAGCAAACTCTTCACGCATTAGTTCAAGCTCTTGAATGACATCTTTGTTCTCAGGCGGAACGACTTTTCTGATAGATGTGATCGCCGTCTTCATTCTCTTTTCTAAATCATCCGTTTTTGTTTGATCATTAACGAAAGATTTTTTAGAGTCTTTTTGCTGTTTCGTAATACGGTTCATTTCATCTCGCAAACGCGAGACTGCGAGCTGAACTGTTTCTCTAAGAATTGCCTCTTCAGGAGTTTGCCTGAGCCCTTCACGATTAGTTTGGTCGATTAGTAAAGGGTTCTTTAGACGACCAATTTCCACCTGACCAACTAACTGAATTCTATTCAGAGCATACCCTTTTGATGCTAAAGCAGTCTTATCTAGGTCAAGCCAATCATCATTTTCCGACCCATAAGGGTAAACTCTAAAATTATCCCTATACAATCGCACCCCCATCCATTGATCTAACAGGTTACGCAATGCCTGATAGTCTCCAGTTGATTCTCTCTTTCGTAAAATTGACCTGTTAAACCAATACAACTCAAACTGGAAAGGGCCTACTCTATTTAGAGCTGAATAATCAATATCTCTTTTATTCATCCTTCGACGTTTAGTCTTAGGGCCGACCAAGGCACCATGCAAAACATCTACCGTAGCGACTTCAATGCATACTTCTTTAGCATGCTCAAATCCTAGATCATTCAATTCCATCCGAAGTTCTAATTCTGGACCATCCTTTCCTACACGATATTGCCCTCGAACCAGGGCATTCGCATGTGATAAAAAATTTTTCTCCAATCTTCTAAAATTAATTCGCTTGCCATTCCAGAACACTGCAATACGCTGATTTGAAACACTACCTAGTGGGTTTGCTAGCAGAGAAAAATCATCTACAGCGAGACGTTCCACCCGCATCTCACTCCAATCAGCATTCAGCTTGTATATTCTAATACTTGTTCCACTAAACTTTGGATCTTCTTTTACCCCCCCCAACCTAGGCTTCACATCAATATCGTCAACCATCTTTGAGGCATCATCAAAATCAGACCAATCTATATCAAGGTTACTATATCGATCATCATTGCATCGAGTGGTTTCAATCGATAGCCGATCCCCCAACCTCATGGCAGACAAACGCCCAATTCCCTTTTCACCAAGATAAGGACTAGTTTCTGCACCTATTGAAATAGCACGATCTACATCAAACTTTCTTGAAGCCGTTCCAATCACCAAAAACACATTATCGAGTTCATTCAACGACATCCCTGATCCAGTATCAGATATCGTAATAGAATTTAGATTTTCTATTCTCTCGATCACATGATATAAAATCTCATACGAATCAGCAGCATCAACTAAATTTATCGCACTTTCCCATAACCCCAAAGATTCTGAGTTTAATTTTCCACGAACGTAATTCTTAAACTCTTCTAATTCAAGGGGGTATTCTTCATGACCATCAATTATTCTTTTAATTTCGGATCTCAAATCCCGACAGTCTCGGTGACTTACTACTATGTCAAAATCAATCTTTATTCCATCTTTTGAGCCAGCGTCAATCCCGTTCTTTATTAATTCATAAAATGCAATGGCATCGGAACTGATTAGCTCTGCACCTAACTCAAGTATGGTTCTGGCCGTAACTTTAAACATTAGAAATCCTTACTTAGTATTCCCTTAACAAATCACTTATGACATGCCAAGCACATCTTTGCTTGACCATATAAGTCGTCAATATCAAGCGGCTCACTATCTGAGCGTAAAGGATTCGGTTGATATTTGCGTTTCTGTCTAATGAGACGCTGCTCATGTTCATCTTTGATTTTTTGAACGCGCTCCGGCCTAGAAAGCTCGACTAGTGATTCTCCTTGACTCCAAGTGAACGGAGAACCGTGTTCAACAGAATTTTTTTCGTAAGCCTTAGCTTCTTCAAAGGCTTCTGGGTGACGCTCCATCAGCCGAACCCATTCTATTTTTTGTTGAAAAAAGCAAAAAGTACAACCACTGCGAGTTCTCCATGAATAGTAGTCTGGAAGGCCGAGACCTGCTCCCTCCAGAATATCGATCACACCTGCCTTGTCTATCCCTGCTTCTCTGAAAGGCAATTTGATGACGAGGTTCTTATCTTTTGAAGCATATCCCTCCCGGTAGTCTTCATCCCCTCGAATTGCAACGTAACTATATATCTTCTTTCCTTCTTTGAGCAGCGGGCGAACCCACTGCTCAAAGGGCCTTAATTTCAATTGACGAGTGCACCATCTAGTTTGCGCGGAAGGTAAGAAATCATTGTATTGTTTTAGCCAGAAATCAAAATCACGGTCAGGGTTTAGCCTTAGAATAGGCTGTCCCAAAAAGCCTTCGAGCCTCCCTAAGTATTCGTATACCTCTGGAAGCTCTTTTCCTGTATCCGTAAAAAAATATTCAATTTTAATATCCGGGTAATGTTGGCGCATGAACACAGCGAGCGCAGCACTATCTCGTCCACCAGACAACCCAAGAACATGCAATTCACTTTCCGACATCCTTTATGCGACCTCACTTCCTGACTTTTGCTTTTCAGCTCTTGAAGCATCCATGTAGCGAGCGCTCAACTCTGTCAATGCTGCGAGAATAATACTTCGACTATTGATATCTGCGGCATCTAGTGTCTTTGACACCCGTTCAATGAGATCATCTATAGCGTCTCTATCAGAGTCTATTACTTCAAATTCTTCTAGAAGCGGGGAAGGTCTGCCGTCCACTCCAATCAGTACAGCCATCGCCCTCCGTTTCTCTGGACGTCCTTTGATCCTTGTAAAGGTTTCAACTCTGAGAAACTTCTGAGACATGTCTACAAGCTCTATAGAAGCCCTGTCCATGTCAGGATCAACCCAATCTCTGGGGGGCTTATTTGCCGCGAGACTTGCAATCCCTTCGAAGCTCTCATTACCAGCGTCAAAATGAGCGAGCCTTCCTACAAATGCATCCAAGCGGAAGTCGCCCCCCAGGTCTTTCGCATACTCAGCACGATCACGAAGCTCTAAAAGAGACTGGCGTGAAAGGTTAGGGACCTGCAACTCGGCAAGAAACATATCCCTCAACCTCTGAAGCATAAGAGGATATGCCTGTACCAGCTCCTCTAGGCCTTCTTTGATTATCGACACAACATTGATGAGATCGTCATCACCAGTCGTGTCTGCTACCCTAGTGCTTACTAACGATGGAATATCATTGAAAAGAAACTTATTTGGATCTTGGGCACGCTTAAAGATATCGCGCACTTCAATTGCCCTTGTCGACAAGCGCATTGTTCTTTTAGTCCAATTAGGAAGTTGCTCATAGATCGCTACAAGGCCTCGAGCAACATCGATTGGTTCGAGATGAACAAGCTTGTTATTTTCATCCAAGCTGCGAACAACATCAGCCATTTCAGAGAGCATTCGGCGCGAGACTTCATTCAAATCCATCCAGCGTAGTTGAATCGTACTTGCATCTTTAGCCATGTACTCAACATCAACATCTTCAAAACGTGAACGGAATATACCCTGCCGATAGATGGCTAAATTTTCGCGCTGCGAGAGAATAAAGGCGACCGCTATTATCGGCATGAGACCAGCTTTAATACCAAATGGTTGCTCTGCCCAAAGTTCATAAAGCTCTGATACAGAAACAGAACGGTTCTCGTGTGTTTTTATATACTGTATCGCTGCATCCCAGGTGGGGAAGAGCCTGAAAATGTCGCTGCTATCATTAGACGGTGATACGAATCGCCATCCGTCAGTCGTCTCGGAATACAACCCTGTGGCTTCTAACAGTGATGAGTAAAGGCCTCCCTCGGCAGGGTAGCCTTTAATCCCTAAGCGCACCTCACCCTCTCGTGTCATCATGTGCCTCAAGAGAGTGTTTTGTCCAGAAATAGCACTACTAGACGGTTTTTGCCGATTTAGCAGTTCATTGTGGAGCTTCGGTGATTGTTCATACCTTTTTTCTGCGAGCTCGGAAGCAAGGCTATTTAGCTCAGCTTGACGATATGCTTTGACGGGATAGTGCTTACGACACCATTTGGCCTTATCAAAAGATTTTTCAAGTTCTGCTTCCAGCTGCGCCTGTAAATCTGCAAGCCGTGCAGTGACCTCTCGCCGAGCCACAGGATCACCAGTTAATTCGGGATGATCATCGCCAAGCTTATTAAGTGCCAGTAATTCTCGGGCCAACACCACCATCGACCAAGCATGTGGAGAGTAGCCAGCAACGATATCCCAATCATCGCTCAACTTAGCAGCTTCTCGACAAAGCATTTTTACTTGTTCTTCATCTTCTCGCTCAGTCGGAACGGCAAGCAAAAATTCACCAATAATGCCGTTCTTTGGCCGAAAGCGAGAGGCAACCTCTATGACATCTTTGGCTGGAACGATATTTACATCAAACCACCGCATAGCGCCTGATTCATGATAATGGCGTTTAGCCAGAATAGGATGCTGGCCAGCCAGTGATTTCAGCACATCAAAATCAAGAGCATCAATATCATCGAGAGCTATTCCAACGGCTTTATCGATATCGAAATCACTACCAGCAAAAACGGCATAAGCACCCTGAAACTTCTTGAAGATTATTAGTGACCATTTATCTAAAGTAGCCAGTGCATCCTTAAGGCCCTTTTCAGGCACCTCTGGGAAACAGGTACAAATGAGATCAAAACTTGGAAGAATCGATGACCGCTCTTTAAATAGATCAATAACCGCGATGGTTTTCAGAAGTTCTAGTAAAAAAACGTCACTACCTTTAGCTTCACATCGGTCTAATGCTTCTGCTGCAACAGCCCATCGATGCCCATCAGGAGAGGCAAGAATGGATGGCTCCAGATTCGTGCGCAAATAATCCCAGAGCTGAGCGGGAGTATAAAGATCACTGTCATCCGCATGACGCAAATATTCCCGGAACCCATGAGGCTCTACAGAATTAAGAAAACCAAAAATACTACGTTGGTTTTGTCCGAATCTACGGCGGGAGATCGGACCGAGGAGACAGGCAACAACAGGGTGTAATGGCCAACAGTGCCTCAACATTTCAGCGAGACGCTTGGCATCCTGAGCACGATCTTTTCGAGCAATGTTGGCAACAGCCTTAGATTGATCTCGTGACTCAGGGGAAGAGTGTTTGCATTCTATCGCACGAGATATTAATTCTATCTGCTCTTCGCCTACTGTGTTGACAGGTAGGTCGACAAAACGTCCCTGAATCTTTGCCCATTCATCGCGCAGTTCGTGCGTAAGCCTGTGGGCATATTCATTGAAAGCTTGATGTAGAACCCCCACAAACAATAATCGACCTTTGCTCCGGGATGCTGCCTCCGCAAGCTGCTGAAAAACATAGACATCCGACCCATCCTGTGCAGCAGCTTCCAGGAATTTTCCCATTTCATCTACTAATAGGATCAACCCGCCGTGAGCACTCGGATGACTATTAGCGACATCGGTCAATACACTAACTACCAGTTCGTCGGTCCACCCATTTTCCGGCCGTTGTGAAACATAACCCGCGTCTATCAAGGCCTCTCCAAGCACACTGACGGGATTGTCTCTCCTCCCAACGACGGGAAGTACTCTCCAACCTTTCGATCCCGTTGGAAGCGCCTGATGCATAGCCTTGGTGAGTTGTTGACCGAAAACATCTGCCGCTTTTTGTTGCAAGCCTTTATTTCCGTTCAGCAAGGCACTGAGGGCAATTACCAAGCTAGATTTCCCACTACCGTAAGGCCCCGTCCATGTAAAAGCGCCTTGTCCGGTTTCAGAGACATGACGTGCCATAGATAGAAGAATATCGGCGGAAGATTGTGGGCAGATAAAACCATCGAGTGCGCTCTGACTTCCTAAATCAACATCAATGCGAATGGACTTTTGGAAGCGCCTAGCGATGGTCACTTTATTGACTAATGACACTATGCAACCTCCTTGGCATTTGAACGATCAAAGTCCTTTTGGACAAAGTCCAGAGCAAGCTTGAAATCAAAGTCAGGATTACGTACAACTTGTTTTAGCCCCGCAGTTTCAGACCATCGAAGCGCATTATTAGTAACATCAGCGATGTGGAATAATCTATCAGCAATAGAATTTTCATCTAGTAGGAACACTCGCCCCGGAGACCCAGGCTCATAAGCAATTGCTTCAAATGAAAGCGTAGATGAAGCGGGAGAAAACTCATTCCAGAATTCAAGCAGTGCATAGACAAACGTTCCATCGCCTAATGTGGCTTTTGGCCCGCGAACAAAACGAAACTCATCGTTTGTGGAGATTGGCTTTATCAGTCCAAGTTCAGTAAGAGGGCATTCAAGAGAGTCTTCTTTTCCTACTTTTCCTGACGAGGATCGCACAGCATACGTGCGTACAAAACAGTCCACATCGTTTTTGATCGTAGTTTTTGAAACGTCAGGCCAGCGATTGTGCAATCGAATGATCAACTTTTCTCGCTCAAAAGTTACGGCAGAGTAATAACTAAACGCCCAATACCAAGTTGTCTTTTTTCTCCACTCGGTAGCCAACTTCCAATGAATCAGCCACAGTGAACTTGGGTGCTCTAGATATGGATCAACTCCTTTTTCTCCGAAAATCAACTTCCCTAGAGGGGTTATTGTGACTTGATTAGTTCCTACAAGCTCATCAACGACACCTGAGACCACCGCCCAATGCCTGATAGATGAAACCATATTCTTACCCACACCAAAGCGAGCAATAGCATCTTTGCCCCAACACAACCTCTTACTATTGACATCACCGTCATTTTCATGCACGCGATCATAGCACTTCTTTAGCCATCCATATCGTAGCGGAAAGGTCTCGTGGCCAGAGAATTGAGGTTTGTAGTCTTGTTGATCGAGAGGCCCGCGTGCCATCTTATTTTTCTCCTGGATGATCCATCCAGCTGACTGTAGTATAGGCTCGTACCATGGTCAATTTTCTACTGGAAGCAGTCTCCAGTAGAAAATTAAGCCATTACATCTATAAGACTGAAAAATCAACATAACTGATTGATATTAAAGATAATTATGAAATCTTTGTATTTTGATTATCAAGCAAGCACACCGGTTACCGAAGACGTTTTGCTTAAAATACAGCCATATTTCACTGAATCCTTCGCCAACCCACATGCCTCAAATCACGCTATGGGATGGGAGTCAGCAGCTTCTGTTGAGAAAGCCACACAGCAAGTTGCCGACCTTATCGGTGCCGATAGTGATGAAATCATTTTTACATCTGGAGCAACTGAGTCAAACAATCTTGCCATCCTCGGCCTAGCTAAGAGGGCTCTAATCACAAAATCTTCACGAACACGAATACTCCTGAGTGCTATAGAACATAAATGTATCCTCTCTATTGGGCGTGTCCTGGAGGAGCAATATGACTACACAGTGGAGCCTATCCCTGTAGATCGAAATGGCCATATTCTAACTGCGGACCTGGAGCGATTACTCGGCGAAGATGTTTTGCTCGTTTCAGTCATGGCTGTGAACAATGAAATTGGTTCGATACAGGATATAGAGTTACTTTCCAAGATCATCAGGAAAACAGGGGCAATCTTCCATTGTGATGCTGCACAAGCTCCTATAGCAATGACTATGGAAAGATTTGCGATTCATGCAGATATGATCGCCATGTCTGGACACAAAATGTATGGCCCCAAGGGAATTGGTGCTCTTTATATTCGTCGCGACCTTCAAAATGAAATCGAACCACTAATCTACGGAGGGGATCAGCAGAATGGACTAAGGTCCGGAACTATGCCTACGCCGTTATGTGTAGGAATGGGGGCAGCCGCTCAATACATTGGGTCGGTAGAAGTGCATAAAAAGCGCACCGAGCTTCAAGCACGCACAAGCAAGTTTCTCGAAATGCTTTTGGGCCTCCCTTGGAATGTAAAGCTTTATGGAAACAGCCCCTCTAAGAGACACCCCGGAAACCTATCAATTGGCTTCCAAGGAATCAACGCTGAAGATCTTCTTGGCGTTTTACAACCCCACCTGGCTGCCTCTACCGGCTCGGCCTGTGCGTCAGGCATTCCTGAGCCATCCCACGTATTAAAAGCCATCGGCTTATCATCGGAAGAAGCAAAATCTGTCATTCGCTTTAGTCTAGGGTTCGAGACTTCAGACCAAGAAATAACTGAAGCCATCAAGCTAATCAATGCAGCCTTGATTATAATACAGCCGGAATCATGACCCAAATTCAATATAAAATAATTTCAAAACTTACAACATACAGATTCTGAAAAAGACTTGGCATCTGCCCAGGTGTGTTTTAATGATACTAATTCATACTTACTATCTATATTATTCCAAATTCCTTTATTAATAGAACATTGAAATAGAAGATGGTACAAGTCTTTATTACTTAGTAATTTATTTCCCGAGACGACCATACAAACAGTACATTTTTGATTATGCCTCTGTTCAAACTCTATCAGACTGTAGCATTGGCCACTCACGACAACATCAGCAACAATTACACGCCGACGGGTTTTGGTAGATGAGTCCAAATACCCCCATTGAAAGTATTGACTGGCTTTAACTAATGGCATCTCAGACAGTTTCGTTCCTAAATCCCGAACCCTTGCTACGACACCTGGATTTTTAGCCAGGCACTGTATCGCTTCAACAAAGAGTCCAAAGTCAGCCCCTGCTCCTTTACGCCGATTCCTAGATTCTCCAGGAGCAGTGTTGACTCTCTGAATGCGCTTCTGGACCTCGCTATACCCTCCTAATCCTGTGCCGAGGGCATCGACTTCAAATTGTTTTCGTGACAAGCCACCACTCCGATAGTCACACTGATCTTTCGTTGGCTTATCTGGTTTTCGGCCTTCTAGAACACTAAACCTCAGGCTAGTTAACTTCAAAACAACATCAGAAAGTGCCGCATTGGTGTCCTGTGTGCTCTGTAAGTCCTTACCCGAAACATTATTAGGAACAGAGGGACTTCCCCCCCTAGAATAAGGAGTTTTTTGCTCGTTTGGGATATCACTTTCTGGGTTTGCTCCTGACCCATCATTGTCCCTAATGACGGTTAATTCGCTATACGGCATTGGCGCACTACAATATTCCAACCCCAGCACCAGCCGTCTCCATTGCCCCTTACCTGAACCTGGTATTCTTTTAATCCGAGCTATTAGGTTTGTTTTCCCACAAAAAGGAAAATCGGACTGAACATGAACAAAATCCTTGTTCAGAGCGTTTTTAATAAAACTATCGTAGATCTTGCGACACGATTGAGCTGCTTCCTTGGATTGTAAAATCCTAGCGATAATCCACCCTTCTTCATCAGTAACATGTTGTCTTAGTCCCAAACAAACCCTGTTATCGCTCTCCTGATACCAAGTTCTATCGGTACTGATGATCGAATCAGGACTATGCTGAAGCGCTCCAGAGAATATAGCGTGAGCCAGATTAGAAGAAACAGCGTAGTAGAAGCGGATAAGCTCCATTGCTGGAATCAAAATTCCATATGGGTCGCCACCGTACTCAATTGCAACAATCCAGCTACCAGCACCTGCTTTTCCAAGACGGTAGTGGCTGTATGGAATGACATTCACTCCAGCATCTTTGTGTATTGCAGAAATATTACGAACAGTCCGCCCGTTAATATCTAAATCGCGAAACTCCTCAACGACACCCGAGTAGATTCCTTGATGCAGCCCATTAAGCCAAACAGAGCCTATATCGAAGAGAGGCAGCTGGCCAATACCAACCTTGATCACCTTCTGCCTAGATAAATCTGTAACCCTAACAGAAGACAATCCGTCCGGACGTAAACTGTGGGGGTCAGATAAGAAAGGACTAATTACAATCTGAACATGGGGTTCAGTTGTGACTTCAGGATTAGGGAGTAGCGCACCAACCCAGTCAACACGCCAATATCTCCCATCCTTGGGAAATTCCTCGATTCGTGGAATTCTTTGCTTTGCCATCCCTGCCCCTCTCAGTACAAAAAACCGAGGTCAGTCCTAAATATCAGTGTAGAGTACTATTTAGTGTAGTAACCCACA
>PBNY01000096.1 GCA_002723385.1 Oceanospirillaceae bacterium
ACCGACGACCTTCGGGTTATGAGCCCGACGAGCTACCAGGCTGCTCCACCCCGCGACATCGTAATCTCTGACGTTTCATTTCCCGCTTTAGACAGCCTGAGCATAGACTGTAAATCGAAATGGTTGCGGGGGCCGGATTTGAACCGACGACCTTCGGGTTATGAGCCCGACGAGCTACCAGGCTGCTCCACCCCGCGTCAGAGGCTGCAAATATTACGTATGTGTTAAATAACTGTCAAGCGGTTTTGACAACTGATTATCAGACCATCTGAATAGCGAGTCGAACAGACACAAAAAATTCATTTTAAGGGTGGCCATGCCATTTCTGCGGTGATAGTTTATTCGATACAAAATAACAACAATAAAACAAAGCCTATGAACGCGTACCTTACTCCGACATTGACGTCGGCTGCGCTGCATCCTTTGCTCGATTTATTGGAAGAGCGTGGCCTTACTCCAAACGAACTTGCCGAACTTGGCCAGGATTGGGAAGTGGGTGGCAGTCAGCCCTTACCAATCGATGTATTTGACTGGGTTCTTGAACAGGCGAGCCAGCATCTTGGCGATCCTGCTGTTGGCATGTTGCTGGGACAACGACTGGACTGGCGACGATTCCGCCTTCTGGCCTATCTGTTGAGCGAATGCCGAACCGGCAGAGATGCTCTTTCTCAACTTCGACGCTACTATCCTCTGATCAGTGACAGCCAGCCGCCTGATGTATTTATCGGTCAGCAGTCGGTCAAAGTGGTCTTCTACGTGAGCGAAGGTTCTGGTAACTGTCGTCAGACACGCTCTGAACTGGTGGCTTCTGCGATTCACAATGTAGGCACCCAGCTTGGCAGTGCTTTCTATCGAATCAACGGTGTTGGATTCCAACAGCCTGCTCCGACCTACAAGCAGTCTCTGGATCGCTATTTTGGTGTTCCTGTGCGCTTCGGCGAAGGCTGCAACTGGATAAGCTTCTCCTGCGATCATCTGGATCGCTCGATGCGCAAAGCCGCCCCTTTCCTGCAAAAAATGCTGGAAGGTGATTCGGCATTGCCTTGGCAAGCCGGAGACGAAGAGCGTCCATTCAGCCGCAAATTGCGTCATATTCTTTACTACTGGCCAACCTGTTTGCCGATGACCAAGGAAGCCGTTGCTGATTTGCTCGGTACCAGCGCAAGAACCTTGACGCGCCGTCTGCAAGAGGAAGGCAGTCAGTTCTCGACTCTCAGCAAACAATGCCGTCTGATCCGTGCAGCATCCGCGCTCAAGCGCACCAGCAAGGATGTACAGCAGCTTGCCAATGAGCTGGGCTTTTCAGATCGTCGTGGTTTCGAGCGCGCATTCAAGCAGTGGACTGGTCGAACTCCGGCAGCCTATCGCAGGGAATGGCGCTCTCTGCATCCGTCCGTATCCCCACAACTGGATGCCGTCGCCGGTTTCTGATCCACAACAGGCATTAAGCAAAAAACCCTTTTGAAGAAATTCAAAAGGGTTTTTTATTGGAAGCGGATTGCGACTACTCGGCGGTTACCAGTCATTGGCTGACAAAGCCGCCCGCACTGCCTGAACCTTCTGGACTTTCTCCATACTGGACAACTCCTTGAACAGTTCCCGGCTACGAGAACTGGATGCTTCTGCCGCCAGTTGTTCGTAAAGCGCTATCAGATAGTCGTTGATCTTCAGGGCCAGGTCAGTCAGTTCGTCAGCACTCAGATCGTCGTGACAATTGCGACAGTCATCAACGATATCACCGAGTTGCTGAACCTGTAGCTGATGCCACTCAGAGAGTACTTCTGTCGAAGTATCATCCCGGATTGCTGCTGTTGTCGCCGCCTGGTGTTCTTCATGCGCTGCCAGCATCTTCATCACCATATCGACACGCTCTCGTTGAGTCTTGTCACGCAACTGCTCAAACATGATCGCAGTCTGGTGATGCAGCTTTTGGCTGTAGTCCAACACTTCTTTAACGGTCGCGTAGCTCATTGCCTGACTCCTTTGTTGCTAGTGTCAGTGTGACCCCTGGACGCTGAAGATAGTTGCCCTGAGTCAACACCGATTCGGTTATTTAAGGTCAGGAATGAGCCGACGTGAGAGATCCGGCTATCGTCCTAACACTTGTTTAACCTGCTTCAAGAACGGCTGAACAGCCTGTCTATCCGCAGCGGGTACAGCATTCACTTTTCGCATCATTGCAATGGTCGATTGCAGCATATTGGTCATCGCCTGAACCTGCTCAGGCGGCAGCCCTTCCGCTGCCTGAACCTGCACCAACTGGGCCTGCAATTGGGAAAGCGTAACTGGCTCGCGGTCCATTTCAACGGCCAGATAGGCCATGCTGATCTTCGCGGTCTGATCGCTCCACTCTTCGACAGAACGGTAACCATGGCGGCCCAGCTCCGCATCAAACGACTGATAGAGACCCGCTTGACGCAGATTGGTCACCCCCTGATCAAACACCTCTCCCAAATCACTGGATGTCGATGGTGTCGGGGCTGGCATTTGGTCCTGATGAGAATCCAGCCAGATCTGGATTTCAGGCATGGCGGTGATCCAACGCTCAACACTGGCAGCACTCAAGCCAGCAGCATGAACAGGGAGCACCACCCAAGCCATTACGACTGTCATGATCCAACGCATAACGAATTTCCCTCTTTCGGTAAGTATAGTGAGTAACAGAATTCGGCAATGAAAAAATCGGATTAATTAGTGCGAGACGTTAGCACCCGCGAATGTGCCTGCCTACTGGCAATATCTCAATATCAACGGCGCAATCGAAATCTCCGATTTCAGGCAGAGTGGATGAACATGGCGTTGCAATGACATGCCCAACCCGGATGTTATCGGGACGAATGGACGCGGTTTTTATCGCCAGGGCTGGTTCCGCTAACCAGCCCTGTGGACAGTTTTCCATCAGCTGAACCAGAGTGGCGTGACTGGCCGGATCATAGAGCACGTCGCTGGCGAAGAAACAATCCGCCTGAACACCCGTCCAGTCTTCCGCTACATCGACTGCAACGCTGTTCAACGCGGCGTTTTCCAACACTGCCCTGAGCGCAACCGGATCGATATCAATCGCGCAGACACTTTTGGCCCCCGCCTTCGCTGCGGCAATGGCAACCAGACCGGAACCACAACCAAAATCCAGCACTTTCTTGCCACAAACGCTTTCGGGATGGTCGAGAATCCATTGTGCTTGCGCTCGCCCTCCGGCCCAGGCAAACGCCCAATACGGCATATCAGACCACCAGCTTTGAATATCTGCAGCACTGAGCTGAATCCGGTCATCAACCTCCATTAACCAGAGCGGTATACCGGGCACACCGTCACGCTGAATCAATCCAGCCCGGTGAGGCAGGTGCTTTAACAAGTGGTCAGGAGGCATAGCGAGCTTTCGCTTTGGTGACTTTTTTCAGATAGTTGCGGGATTCGGCTTTGGGATGTGATCGAACGATGGTCTGAAAGACTTCTTCTGCTGACATCGCATTGATGCGCTGCACAGCCCGTTTGCGATCAGAGTGAAAAGCCTTCAGAAGATTACCCGTACCGCCGTTATAGGCCGCAATAATGCAGTATTCCTGCTTCAGGGCTCCCTGAACGCCCCGCAGATAATTGTCTCGCAGGATGGAGAGATACGCAGTGCCTATATCGATGTTCTTGTCCGGATTCAGCAGTACAGAACGATCGGGTTGGCCGGAGCGCTTGTAGATTTTTTCGTAGACATCACGCCCAGCTGTTCGACTCATCACCTGCATCAGGCCGTAGGCTTTCGACGGCGACACAGCGAACGGATTAAAACTGCTTTCCGTATCAATTACCGCCAGAATCAGGGCTGGGGAGATCTGGTAGCGATTGGCTGCACGCTCAATAGCAGGCCCAAAGCCTTTGGCACTCACAACCTTGTGCTCTCTGACCATCGGTATATCGACCCAATGGCGATTTCCCTGATGTTGCATTTTTTGAGCAGTCAGATAGCTGGCAAAACGCTCTGCGCGCCATGGGTATTCGATGGCCTTGCCTTCGTGATCAAGCACCTGACCGGCCAGAAAAGGCCGCCCGGTGATGCCAAAGTCCGACGCTGTAAACAAATCCACGGCTTCCGGGTTAGCAGGCGTCAAAAGAATTGCAGCAATGGCGTGCTCAAGAGCGGCTTGAGGCTGGCTGCTCCCCAAGCTTTCAACACGAATATTGCCGCGTTCGAAGTCGATCAATACCCGGGTCTGGAAATCATCCAGATACTTCACCATTTCGTGGGCGGTCGGAACAACCGCCTGTTCACCCCAAACCTGGCTGGCCTGATTGGAAAACAGATATTCGAGAATGACGGCCTGAACGTCGGCATCCAGATCTGCAAACCCTTCCGGCAAACGGGCTTCATTTTCAGCAACAGCGCTGAACGATATCAGCGCTGCCAGACAAGCGATCCTGCCAAACGGTTTCACGCGATATCCTCTGGCCAAAGCAATGGTTCGGCAGTCTAACGCCTCACCAGCGGGATGTCGCGCGAAGGGCATCTAGCGCTTCACGCTTCTTCTCACTGCACTGGTCGAGAAATCTCGCTCGCGCAAGCCATTGTCTGCAAAGCTGATGGTCTGATTCCGTTCATTATCGAGACCTTCCGCATAATAGAAACCCGACTGCAGGTCGTAGGTCACTTCAAGGGTCGGATACATAAGCGGCACATCGTAATAATTGATCATATGCGCCTCGCTGAGCTGCATCAGGGTGCCGTCCGCATCGTATTCCTCGGCATACACAATCGACCAGGAATCCTCATCAAAATAGTACCGACGCTTGGCGTATTTGTGCTGATACCCCAAACGCAAGGTGGCTTCAACGACCCAAACGCGATGTGGCTCGTAGCGCAGCAAGGCCGGGTTTGGATGGTTCTTTTTCAGTACATCATCCAGATTCACACTGCCCTGATGCAATTTGTACGCGTTGTAGGGAATATAGATTTCCTGCTTTCCAACCAGCTCCCAGTCGTAATGATCGGGGGCGCCGTTAAACATATCGACCTGATCGATAGTACGCAGGGACTGATTATTCGGGTCCGGTGTGTCGTAAGCCAGATCCGGCGTGCGACGCAAACGACGCTGCCCCGGTACGTACAACCAGGATTTCCGAGGAGAGGAGATCTGATCAATGGTCTCGTGCACCAGCACAACACGACCGGACTGACTCGCCGGTTCAAGCGTCTTGCGCGTCATCATAAAGATCTTGTTATCCACCTTGTCGGCACTCAGACCCGGCTCACTGTAGTTAACGAACACCCGATAGTCTCTGAGAGTGTCCATTCGGCTGCCACTGTCCGTAATCACGCTGCTCACCGCACTGTATGACAGCGAATGACCACGGAACCTCAAGGTGTGATTCCACAACACTTCGAGACCACTTTGAGGGATAGGGAACGGCGAAGTCATTACCGCCCCGGTGACGCCCGAACCATAGGGCAACAAGGTGCTATTCAACGCATTTTCTTTCAGCGCACTGTAGACATAATCAGGATAAGAAGCGGATCGACGCGAGGGATATACTTCCAGAAACATGGAAGGATACTTTTCAAGCAGAGCCTGCTGCCCGGGTGTCAGACGCTCTTTGTGAGAATCCATATTGGACGCCGTAATTCGCATGACGGGAACATCCGTCGCAAAAGGATCGGCATGAAAACCAGACTCTGTCCCTTCCAGAGAATATGGCAGACCGCCTTGCCACGGCGGGATATCGCTGCCATTACCAGCCTTGTTCGCTCCAACCGGAGTCAGTGAATGACCCAGCTGGCTAATCTGATCGGATGAAACACCTGCAGAAACCACTGGCATCGACAGCCCGAACCACACCGCCAACACCGCATAAATATGATTTAATTTCATTATTCTTGTGCCCCTATAGAACCAGCCGCCAAAGACTAGTCAGGAGCACCGGGAGGTGACAAATGGAAATTACAATTTGTAACAGAGAGGCTCAGTTTGACCCTACATAAATCAGGGGCAAACCACTCGTAAGTATGACGCCATAAGATTAAGGCCCAGAAAAAGTCCGGAATCGACCCGATGAACAACCTCAGTCCAGGTCTCTAAACCAGCGGCTGGAAGCAACCGCAGGAAAGGCATCGCACAGGTTTTTCCACAGCCGATACCGTAGCTCGTCCAGCTCCACTTCCCAAATACCGGCTAACCCCGCAGCAATCAATGGAATCGCCAGCGGGCTGTAGATGCCAGCCTCCCGATTCCAGAACGGAGCTGCCATATCCGGCGCATCGGTTTCTATCAGCACGCCGTCCTTCGGCAGTGCCTTCAGGGTACGACGCAGCTTACGAGCATTGGCATGGAAAAAAGTTGCTCCAATACCCAGCCGCAATCCCGCATCCAGATAAACTTTCGCCTGTTGATAACTGCCACTGAAGGCATGGACAACACCTCCCGTTTGGCAGCCATGACGACGTAAACCGGAGGCAATCTGATCATGCGCCCCCACGCCGTGCAGGATCACCGGCAGGCCACTTGTCCGGGCCAGGCTAACCTGATATTCGAACAGCTCAAGTTGGCGAGTGCGTTCGTCGACCGAGGTCATTTTCGTCCAATGCAGGCCGAATTCTCCCACAGCCACCGGTAAAAGCGGTGTTGACTGGTTCACAGAGTCTGGACAAGAGAAATCAGGTTCAACCGCATCAGACAGCCATTTCAGGTCGTCACTGCAGTGCTGGTCCATAAAATACGGATGCAGGCCATGCGCTAAAAACCAGGGACGACCTTTGACCAGGGACTGTGCAACCTGAGATTGTCGACGCGTTACGCCCGGAATAATCAGCCCCCCCAGATTCAACCCCTGGCAGTGAGTCCATATCCGACTCCGATCCACATCAAAGGCAGGAAAATCAAAATGGCAATGACTGTCGAACCACGGCGGCATCGGGGTCAGGTAGCAGGCAATTTTTGCTTGATGGCTTCCCACAGAGCGCGATAGTTGCGCGACATCGGGACGTGAGGCAGGCATGAAACCACGGGAGCACGTTGCTCCAGCATGCGCTCGGCACTGGCGGAATAGGCAATAAACACGGGCAGCAATTCTTCTATGTTCGGTGCTGTTTCGTTCACCCAGGTGACGTGAGCTTGCTTGCGTCGATCAATCAAGGTTACGAACGGCAACCACTGCCGTTTTTTTACCCATTCCAGTTGCTGGCGGCTTTGCTCGTAGGCCCGAATCGACAAGCGAGAAGGTTCTACCGGAACCAGAATCCGATCCACCGATTGCAGCACGCCTTCGATCTGTGGCCAAATCATGGGCGGGCAATCAACAATCACCAGACCATAATCTTCGCCCAGCATATCGATGGCCTCCGACATGGTCTCACGCGCACTGCGCTTGTCAGCAACGCTCTGATGGAACTTGCGAAGAGAAATGTCGGCAGCGAGGACATCCAGACGATCATAGGGCGTCCGGTGGATATAGCGACCAATCGGAAGGCCGTCACGCCAGACCTTGTCCTGCTTCAGATCGGGTTCGGCGCCAAGGCACCAGGTCGCAGCTCCCTGAGGGTCGAGGTCCCAAACCAGTGTTCGAATACCTTCTGCCGCAGCCAGAGCCGCGATATTCACGGCGGTCGTTGTTTTCCCAACTCCACCTTTCAGTTGAAATACCGCCAGAGAGCGCACGAAATCTGTCATCCTTTTGTCATAATCGGACAAGTGTATCACGCCATTAGAGCGCAATTGCATGTCGATCTTATGGCGGTATCTCACTTTCTCAATCTGGCCGGAATGGCACTCCGCACCCTCCCAGTCCGCAATACCCGTCCGGATTTTTCGACAGGTATTGCTGGTGATAATCTTCCGCCAGATAGAAAGGTACAGCCGAGCGAATTTCCGTCGTGATGCTGTGATGATAGCCCTCTGCGTGCAGACGACTCTGGTATCGAATACGGCTTGCCTCGGCGATGGCCAATTCACCTTCAACGGCTTTTCCAGACTGGGCCCAATAAATTCCGGAACGGTATTGGGTTCCAACATCGTTGCCCTGACGCATTCCCTGTGTCGGGTCATGACGCTCCCAAAACACGCCTAATAACTGCTCCAGAGAAAGCAAATCCGGCTGGTACCAGATACGTACGACTTCATTGTGGCCAGTCATTCCACCACACACTTCCTTGTACGTCGGGTTTTCGGTGTGGCCACCAGCGTAACCCACTCCAGTTGAATAGACGCCGGGTAAACTCCAGAAAGCGCGTTCGGCTCCCCAGAAACACCCCATGCCGACGATGAGTTCTTTCAGTCCTTCCGGGCACGGTCCTGTATAGGGGCGCCCATGAACATGGTGACAAGGGTGCACCTGAATAGGTTCTGACCGGCCTGGCAAGGCCTCTTCCCGAGTCGGGATAGACATACGCTTTGGGCGCCACATATGATTCAACTCCATTACCTGAGTGTGGATTGAACCCATTATGACGACAAAACCGGCGGAATTATCCCTGCGTTTTCACGGTACCGGCAGTGGTGGCCATCCAGCGCTGGGAGCTGCCGCAGCGACGCTGGAAAAAGCCGGTAATCCCCGGTTGCTGATCGACTGTGGCCCCGGAACCCTGGCCGCCTTTAACGACAGCTACGAACAATTACCACCGGCGTTGTTTATTACCCATTGTCATATGGATCACATCGCCGATCTGGAAATTCTCAGTGTCCGCGCGCACCTGGCGGGCACGGCTCCGATTCCAATGTATGTGCCACTGACCTTGTTGCCCACCCTGCACCAGCGAGTGGCCACCTACCCTGGCACACTCGCGGAAGGCGGACACGATTTCTGGCGTTCCTTTCAGCTGATCCCGGTCACGGACGAATTTTTGTTCGAGGGGCAAATTTTCCGCATTTATCCCACTCGTCATCATGCACCCGGCTCCAGCTACGCCCTGCATGCAGCCAATCAGTTCTTTTACAGCGGCGATACCCGCCCCATTCCCGAGATACTGCACCACCGTCTTCAGGGTGGAGAAGTGATTTTCCATGACTGTGGCCTGACCCCGAATCCGTCACACACCGGACTGGACGATCTGACCAGAGAATACCAGCCAGGCATTCTGAGTCGTCTGGTGCTGTATCACTACGCCAATTCAGACGCTGGCGATGCCCTGGCGAACGCTGGCTATACGGTGGCTCGACCCAATCAGGTATTTGCTTTGAAGGCGCTGGACAGATGATCTCGACCCCTGACAATTTGCTGACAATGGCCAGAAGAATGCTTCCCGACGCGAATCTGGCGGCCACAAACCTGCCGTTGTGTCCTGAGATTCAACTGTGGCTTTTCAATGGCGACGCCCTGAATCGACCTCTAAGTCCGGACGAACAACTCAGTGTTCAGGAGTATCCATGCTATTGGGCATTTTGCTGGGCCAGCGGTCATCTGCTGGCACGCTATATTCTGGACCATCCGAAGTTAGTGAAAGACAGAACAGTGATTGATGTTGGGTGTGGATCTGGCGCGGTCGCTGTTGCGGCCGCAATGGCGGGTGCCCGTCAGGCAATTGGATGTGACCTTGACCCGGATGCGCTGGCAGCAACCGACGCCAATGCCAGGCTCAATGGTGTCCGCGTTGATTTGCTCGATGACTTTTTCAACTGGCGTCCAGAGCCTGGCTTCATACCGGAGCCACTGATCGTCGCGGCGGACCTGCTTTACGATCGCGGCAATTTGCCACTGGTTGACGAGTTTCTGAAGCGGTCCCGGCATGTTCTGATCGGTGATTCCCGAATCCGGGATTTTTCCCATCCGTCGTTTGAAACAACGGATACCTGCGAATCATCGAACCAGCCCGAATCGTCAGGTTTTGATGAATTCCATACAGTGAATGTCTACCAATCGTTTTAACACCCCGCTCCGGCCTGATCTGTCTCGCCGTTGTTCTTTCTACAAACAATCCCAAAACACCTGAACAGACGACGGCAACAAAAAAGGCCAGCATACGCTGGCCTTGATCAGGTTCACCAATGAGTCTAAACGGCGGGAGTCACTTCCACCAGAGTACGGTTGCTGGCGCCAGGCAAGGTACGCAGCGTTTTACCAACACTGGCGGTGTAGGTTGAGCTTTGAATGGTATCAACGTACACCCACTCCGCCGTCGCATCATCAGGTGTGAAGGTCACTTTCATAAAGCCACGGTTTGCAGCGTTCAGATACTGAAGGTCATCGACCAGCAGCTGGATCGCCCCTTCAAAAGCAGCCTGGGCAACTGCATCGGTACCGAAGCCTGCGTATTCTTCCAGTCCTGGAGAAGAGATGGAGTGCGTCGCGAATTCAACACCGACCGCCTTGTCACGCTGAATGGTGCCAGTGGAGTCGGCACTATACAGGTTGCTCGCCCATGCATTGTGGGTGTCACCGGCCAGCACAACCAGGTTGCGATCGTACACAACCGCAGCGTTGATCAGCAGTTCACGGGCTACAAAATACCCATCCCAGGCATCCAGATTGTACGGAGCAACGGTATTCACACGTGCTTTTTCGACATCGGTAACCGTCGGATCACCAGTCAGCATACGGCCTTTAATGGTTGCCAACTCGGTCAAGGCCTGGCCAACGGCCAGCTGTGCTGCCTGCAGTTCTTCCAGTGTGGTGGCCGAGGTCAGTGCAGCCAAAGACAGCAACAGTTCAGCAGGAACATTCATGCGGCCCATCAGGACTTGCTGGCCCAGTACATCCCAGGTAGCAGCTGAAGTGCGCATGCCTTCAGACATCCAGCCATGCTGTTCTGCGCCCAGCAATGTACGAGTCACATCGGACAAATCGGTCGTGAAAGCCGCGGTGTCAATACCGGCAGGCGTCAGGTAATCGGCATAATCCAGCTGCTTGCTGCGGGCGATGATACGGGTGTCCAGCATATGCAGACGTACCAGTTCACCGAAATCAAAACGGCGATAGATGCGGCTGCGATCTTCACCGGTACGAATAGGCAGCCACTCGTGGTAGGCCTGAAAAGCGGCAGCGGCACGATCTTCGAAGCTGCCTTCATCTTTTCCATCTTCGCCGTGGTTTTCTGCACCGCCGTTATAGGTATCGTTGGCCAGTTCGTGGTCATCCCAAACACAGATGAATGGCTTGTTGGCGTGTGCTTTCTGCAGGTTGGCGTCAGTACGGTACTGTGCGTAACGAGCACGGTACTGCTCCAGAGTCAGAATTTCTTCATTCGGCTCAGGTTCACGGCCTTCAGCATCCTGACTCGGGTAAGTATTGGAGCCGTACTCGTAGATGTAGTCACCCAGATGCAAAACCACGTCGGCATCGCTGTTGGCGATTTCGTTGTAGGCATTGAACAAACCGGATGGGAAGTTGGAGCAGGAGCAAACCGCCATCGTGACCTTGTCCACACTGCCAAGCGGCAAGGTGCGCGTCTTGCCCACGCTGGTTACAACGTCATTGGAACCACCGAACTGGTAGAAATACTCGGTATCCGCAGTCAGGCCAGTCACATCGATTTTTACGGTGAAATCCTTGCTGGCGTCTGTTTCGAAAACACCGTCAGCAACAACATCATCCATCGTCTCGGTGCGAGACACTTTATAAGACACAACCGCCTTGGTTTCTGTGGTATCAACCGGGGTTGCACGAGTCCAGATGATCACCGCATCGGTAAGCGGGTCACCGGAAGCCACACCATAGCCGAACTCAACGGTGGTCGACTCAACAACAACCTGGGTTTCACCGCCGGTGTCCGGATCAGGAGTGTTATTCTTGTCATCATCGTCGTCCCCAAAACATCCGGTCAGGGCAACCGGTACCGAGGCAACGCCCGCAGTGGTTACGGCAGATTGCAAGAAACGGCGACGGCTGAGTTCAGGTGAGTGCTTCACGATATTTCCTCGCTAATTATTGATAGTCACATTATTTCAGCCGTTTATGACAATTAACCTTTACACAATTGAATTATTGGAAACAATAACTCATAAAACATCACCAGTTTTTCATTTTGTGTAATGAATCCATGATCAGAGAATTCATTATCGAATAGACGCGACTGTAGTCTCTGAGAGGTTCCCTAGCTGCGCTCACTCCATTAAACTCTACGGCCTTTTTTACAGGCCAGGATTCGTTCGAATGCTCGACAAAAGTGCACTCTCTCAACTGCAAACACTGAAGCAGGAAATCCACGACAGTATTCCGCGCTTTGAAGGTAAGGTGCGTGCAACGACGGGTCGATTCGGCTTTGTAGTCACCGAAGACAATAAACAGTTCTACCTGTCTCCAGATGAAATGGAGAAGGTATTGCCAGGCGATGCGATCGCTTTTCGCGTCGATCAAGTAGACGATAAAAAAGAACAGGCCGTTATTGAAAGTCTAATCAGCACCGAGATTAGTCAATTCTGCGGCCGATATATCGTGAAAGGAAAAGGGCATTTTATTGAGGCCGACCATCCGGCACTGAATCGCTGGATATTCGTGCCGCCAAAACTCCGCAAAAGCGCCAAAGAAGGCATGTTGGTGAAGGCACACATCAGCCAGCACCCATATCCGAATGGCCGAGCGCAGGCTGAAATTGATCATTGTATTGGCATGCCTGACGAAGCCGGTGTCGAAGCTCTGTTTATGTGCCACAAGTGGAATATCGAAACCAAATTCCCGGACGATATAACCAGCCAGGTTGAAGCAATAAACTCTCAACCTCTCGATTCCGGGAATCGGGTCGACCTGACTGAACTGCCATTTGTCACCATTGACTCTGCCAGCACTCGCGATCTCGATGATGCCCTGTACGCAGAAGCCAGCGAAGATGGCTGGACACTGCACATCGCCATTGCGGATCCAACATCGGTAATCGCAGAAGACAGCCCGCTCAATGATCTGGCCAGGTCACGTGCAACCTCGGTGTATTTCAGCAATATGATGCTGCCAATGCTGCCCGCTGAAATTTCAGAGCAGATGTGCTCACTGCAGGCAGACGAAGTCCGCCTGGCTCTGGTCATCACACTCTCCGTCAGTGCGTCTGGCGAAATCACGTCGACCCAACTTCAGCAGGCTCAGGTCAAGAGTCAGGGCAAACTGAGCTATCAGGCCGTTAGCCAGCTGCTTGAGTCCGGCGAAAGCGACGAAATACCAGCTTTACTGCACGCACCACTGATGCAGTTGAATCAGTGTGCAGTCGCTTTGTCAGAAGAACGCGCCCGGAACCACATCGTTATGGATGAACGCCCGGACTATCGACTGGTGTTGAATGACTCAGGCAAGGTAGAGGGCATCAATCGTATTGAGCGCAATCAGGCACAGCGCCTGGTCGAGGAATGCATGCTGGCCTGTAACCGTTCAGTCGCCAACTGGCTGGCAGAACAGGAAGCCGGTTTCTTTGTGGTACACAAAGGTTTCCGCACTGAGCGCATCGGCGATATCACCAGTCTGGTTCGTGAACAAGCCAAGCTGGACCACAAGCCCAAAATCAAGGAACTGACGGACTTCGTTACTCTGGTGAAACAAGCCGAACAGGCGGACTCTTCACTGGCTATGAAGGCTATCCTGAGCCGCCAGATGGACAGAAGCTATTTGTCTGCTGAAGCCCTGCCTCACATGGGGCTGGGGTTCCCTCACTACACCACCGTGACATCGCCACTGCGCAAGTACAACGACTTCCTGCTGCACCGCGTCATCGGCGCGCTGTTGCAACAACAGACCGCACCAGGCATCGAAGAAGGCACGCTTCAGAGCATTCAGGAAAAACAGGCTCACGCCCGCACAGCGGCCTCTCAGGCTGAGTTCTGGATGAAATTAGACTGGCTGGCCCAGCAGGGTGAAGAGCAGTCTTACGATGCCGTGATTGCTCATGCGACAGCTCAGCAAATCACTGTTCGCCTGGAAGAGTTCGGTATCGATGGCCACATTGACCGTCGCAAGGTGAAGGGCAAATGGACCTTCGATAGCAAATCAATGAGCCATGTGAAAGGTGATCAACGCTTTGATATTGGCCAGACCATCAAGGTGAAAATCCAATCGGTTGACAGCGCCACACGTCAGCTACGATTCATCATCGTCTGATCCCATAATGAGCGCCGCAACGGCGCTCATTTCTCACCTGCTCTCCATTTCACCCATAGCTGACAAGACCCACAGGGATCGGCTCGTTGGGCTTCTATTTTGAGTTCTGGCCAGGATAGCCCCGCAGAGCAACCCGGCTTGCAAGCTCCGCTACCCACCAAAAGGCCCGAGTAAATCGTGGCAGGAAAGATCTGCAGCAAACAGCACTGACAGATCCCCAGATAAAAACAAAACAGGCCCTGAGGGCCTGTTTTGTTTGCTTATGCCGGGTCAACGACACGCTTGTCTTTTTATACTTTGAATATTCGTCAACTGACATGACCATTAAACAAAGAATAAGAAAGCCGGAATATCAGTCTTCTTTCCAGGACTGAACAGTCTCCAGGCCGAAATCACGAATCCACTCATCCAGTTGACGAGGATTACGTTTGATCTTCTCAACCAGCTCACTGGTTTCCGGATTACGGTATTTACCAACAGCCAGCTTTGGCTTATCCACTGCCGGTTTCTTTTCTTTCTTGCCACCGCGGGTGCTAACGCGCTCGAAATGCTTTTTCAGGTTTGCATATATACTGGAAGGCGCATCCTGACGAGACATATCCAGCAACCATGCTTCGATTTGCTCAGAGCGGGAGGCGTAAAGCTCGGATTCAGACAAGCTTTTCTCACCACACAGCCTCAGGATTTCATCATTAAACTCTTTCACACCTTCCAGCTTTTTCTCGTGATCCTTCTTAAGCTGTTCCAGTTCCTGTATTTTTAGCTGGTGCTGTTCAATTTGCTTATCGATATCAGTATTCAAGATACTCACATTCACCTCTACATCTTTATGAGAAACCAGAAAATGCCCGATTGAATAGCCGTTGCTATTCAACTAACACTTCCGATTCGTTTTTCAGTCAATAGTCGTATTGCAATGCCCTGACCTCTCTAAAGCCAGAGAACGAGGCATACTCAGATCATTGATATTCATATTAAACCACGACTTATGAATTCGCCAACTATTTTAAGCCGTGACAACATATTTACACAATTATCGCGCCATTTTTCATCATAGACACTTCCCGATGGGGCAATTTATAAAGGCTTGCCCGATTCCACCAAACGAGATAACGAGCAGGCGTTTTCAATTCATTATTCGATACGAATACACTGTTCCAGAAACTCTACAAGTTCCCGCTAAAGCCAGGACGTTAATATCATGGATATAGTAGTCAGCTGAACGACACACCGGAGAATAAATGCCATTTTGTGGCACCAGTTAAGGTTTGAACACCCGACTTGATAAAGTAACAATATGTAAATCAACGTGTTATCTATGCCAATTCCATCGCTGCTTGCAGCATGAAATGATAAGGATTATCATCCACGTTTCACTTTTATGAATTCTCTGCCATGACCACAACCCTCAATGACATACCAGTAGGAGAGTCTGCCACGATTCGCAGCTTTACCTCTGCCCTGCCTCAGCTTCGGCGCAAGCTGCTGTCGCTGGGAGTCATGCCCGGTGCCGAGGTCACTGTCAAGCGTGTCGCCCCTTTGGGGGACCCGATCCAGATTCAGCTCAGAGGCACTTCCATCAGCTTGAGACGGCAGGAAGCCGCAATACTGGTAGTAACCCCACAATCTATATGAAATTAGCCACCATAGGCCTTATTGGCAATCCCAACTGTGGAAAAACCACTCTTTTCAACCAGCTCACCGGTACTCGCCAGACTGTCGGGAACTGGCCCGGCGTAACGGTAGAAAAGAAAGAGGGCGCTATTACCATTGGCGGGGAACGCCATACCCTGGTGGACTTGCCAGGAACCTATGCCCTGGATGCTCAAGCAGACGATTTGTCTCAGGACGAACAAATCGCTCGCGAGTTTGTCTTGAGTGGCAGCTCGGATCTGGTCATCAACATCGTTGATGGCAGCAATCTGGAACGCAATCTGTTTCTGACCACCCAACTGCTCGATATGGGGGTTCCGGTTGTGTGCGCAATCAATATGCTGGACGTAGCCGAACGCGAGGGTATACAGGTTGATCCAGATATTCTGTCGAAATCGCTGGGCATCCCCGTAGTTCCCATTATTGCAGCAACAGCACAGGGTATTGATACGCTTCTGGAGCAGGTTTCGTTTCAACTGACTCATTTATCAGTGGCAGCTCCGGTTTGGCAGCACACTCCGAAAGTTCAGAATGCCGTCAATCAATTAAATAACCTCCTGCCTGATCATCAGTTAAATCCGCGTTGGGTATCGGTTCGAGCACTTGAAGGCGAATGGGATGGCTGCCTTGCCGCTTCGAAAGAAAATCTCGAACAACAGGCAACCGTATTACGAGAAGAAATAGAAAGAGACCTTGGCCACCCTATCGACGTGCTCATTGCCAATAGTCGATATGAAGCCATTCAATCCATTGTCAAGCAAGCCGTGACATCCAAAGCGTCAGGAACAAGCCTGACCGAATGCGTTGATAACTGGGTATTGAATCGCTGGCTGGGAATTCCGTTTTTCTTCTTTGTGATGTACCTCATGTTTTTGTTTGCGATCAACGTCGGGGGAGCTTTCATTGATTTCTTTGATATCGCGGCAAACAGTATTTTCGTTGAAGGCCCCAAAACGCTGCTCTCTGGTATTGGATTCCCTGACTGGATTACCACTCTGCTAGCCGATGGCCTTGGAGGAGGCATACAACTGGTTGCCACCTTTATACCCATCATTGGTTCGCTATACCTGTTCCTCTCTATAATAGAAGACTCTGGTTATATGGCCCGCGCAGCTTTTGTTATGGATCGCCTAATGAGAGCTGTAGGCCTCCCAGGCAAATCATTTGTACCGCTTATTGTCGGGTTCGGCTGTAATGTACCTGCTGTTATGGCGGCTCGAACCATGGATACGGAAAAAGACCGCCTTTTGACCATCGCGATGTCACCATTCATGTCCTGTGGCGCCAGACTCTCAGTATTCGCTCTGTTTTCCGCTGCCTTCTTTGCTGAGAATGGCGCCTCTATCGTATTTCTTCTTTATATCACCGGCATCGGTATTGCCCTTCTGACAGGGCTGGCCTTGAAGAACACACTATTCAAACCCGAGCTAACGCCATTTGTCATGGAGCTACCGGCTTATCATGCTCCTAATATGAAAAGTGTTTTTATCAAAACGTGGGAGCGTCTGCGTTCATTTATTACTCGCGCAGGAAAAACCATTGTCATCGTCGTGACAGTTCTGAGCTTCCTCAACTCGATTGGCTCCGATGGGTCATTCGGAAACGAGAACAATGAAAACTCGGTTCTGTCGTCCATCGCGCGAGCTGCAACCCCAGTGCTATCCCCCATTGGCGTCAACGAAGACAATTGGCCCGCCACCGTTGGAGTCATTACCGGCATCTTCGCAAAAGAGGCCGTTGTAGGCACGCTGGACGCACTGTATAGCCCGGCGAGTGGCGACGAAGACGGCGAATACAGCCTCACAACCGACTTGATTGATGCTCTGGCCACCATTCCAGACAACCTGTCAGGATTGGCTGACAGCGTGCTGGATCCACTGGGCATTGGCCTGATCAATGCTGATCAAACCGAAGAACAAGGGGTCCATAAAACCACTTTCACTGCCATGGAAAACCTGTTCGGCGGGCAACTGGCAGCATTTTCCTATCTGGTATTTGTGCTGCTCTATACGCCCTGTGTGGCCACTCTAGGAGCAATGGTTCGAGAAGCAGGAATACGCTGGATGCTGTTTGTCGCAGGCTGGAGTACCGGCGTAGCCTACGGCTCCGCCGTATTGGTCTATCAGACCGGAACCTGGGGGCAGCACCCGATCAGTTCCAGCGTTTGGATTGTCACCGTCCTGACCTTTTTATGGGTCTCTCTGGGTGCGATGAAGCGGCATGCTCGCAAAAGAGATGCACGCCTGATCCCCATCACGGCCATCGAATAGCCCACTAATCGACTGGCCTACTATTTAGGACGTGCACGGCTAACCAGTTCGCCCAGCGAAGCGTATTCACTGGCCCCCAGGCGAGCCAGTGGATTGATCACGTCAGGATCCAGCTGCATACGTCCCCTGGCGTCTTCACCGACACATGCATCACTGGCGAACATGTGCGTGACAGTCAGGAAAACCACATGCTGACTGCCCGGCCCCAGAGCCACTTCCTGCTGGAAGTCGCACGCAAAGGCGATATCCGCCTGAGACAAGCGCGGCAAGCCGCTATCAACAAACGGTTCAATATCCAGATTCAGCTCATCAATTTCACTGACATCGGCGGGCCAGCTGGCCGAGCTTTCGTTCACAGCATCCACACTGTCGAACGGCGGAATGTGCACTACACATTTACCAGATCGTTTCAGGTTGGCGTAGCTGTCTTTTTCTTCGCCTCCGGGTTTGTGCCCCATTGAGACCACCAGTGTCGCCGGATTTGAGCAAACCGGTGCAAAGAAGGAATATGGCGCCAGATTGAACTGGCCGTTTTCATGCTCTGTGAGAATCCAGGCAATTGGGCGCGGTAGTACCGATTGCGTTAACAGGAAGTAACGCTCGGTAGCGCTCATCGATTCGAAATCAAACTGCATAACATCACCGCCTTAATTTTGACAGCAAGCTGTCATAGATTTATGGCTCACTCGTTGATCATCTGCATGTAGTACGCAGGCCTCTTTGTCACTCAAGCACCGCACCCAATGGGTAAGGAGCATGCCGACCATGACTACATTTAGCAAACTTTGTTCCTTTGGCTTTATTCTGGTTGGCTGCCTGATGCTGAGTGGCAGTCAGAATATCGGCAATTATTGGGCTCACTGGCATATCGCCCATGCACAGTTTTCAGACTGCCAGAATAACCAGGATCAGGCTTGCACCAGACAATGGCGCTCGGTACTCCAGGCAACAATGAACTACAACCGGGAAGCCAATGAAACGCCGGGCCGCTGGTGGAAACATTGGCTACACCCAGAGTTACCATCTTGTATCCGCATTCCAGCCCACACGATTCCGGTCGGTCAGCACTTTAGCGCCGTCACAACCCAACGCTTGTGCGCCGATAGCTAGAAACAGCGATCCAGACTTCTTCCCAATCCGGGGTAACGGCATAATACTTGCCCCTTTTTCAGGCCTTTACGTGTCGTTCTTACTGGCGGAGTCTCTCTGAATGCTTTCCATCCAACGTTTTTTCCCCATCCTGGCCATAGGTATCAGCTGGCTGGCCTGGAGCGACCCCCAGCCTCTATTGGCCTGGAAAAGTGCCGTTATTCCACTGTTGATTCTGATTATGTTCTGCATGGGGTTGACACTGCGCTGGCAGGATTTTCAGCGCGTCTGGAAACAACCGGATGCCATTGCTCTCGGTGTTGTGCTTCAGTTTCTGATTATGCCGCTACTGGCATGGCTGATCGCCATCGCGCTCCAGCTTCCTGATGAACTGGCCGTGGGACTGATACTGGTCGGTGCCTGCGCGGGAGGAACCGCCTCCAATGTTATGACGTTTCTGGCAGGAGGTGATGTCGCCCTGTCAGTCAGCATGACGTTACTGTCCACACTCTGGGGCGTTGTGCTGACGCCCTGGCTACTGGCTTTTTACGCCAGAGAACTGGTTGAACTGGACAAAGTCCTGATGCTGATCACCATCGGTAAGTTGGTCATCATCCCCGTTGCAGCAGGGGTTCTGTGTAACCGCTATATGCCAGAACTGGGCCGGGCCCTGCACTCCTACCTCCCGAGCATAGCATCAGCGGCAATCCTGGCCATTCTTGGCATTGTCGTCGCTCTGAACGCAGACGAAATTGCCACCATGGGCGCGGTTGCTGCCGCAGCCGTAATACTGCACAACCTTGGCGGTTTGACGTTGGGGTACTGGCTGTCCAGATGGAGAGGCCTGACAATCGCTCAATCCAGAACCATTGCCATCGAAGTCGGTATGCAGAACTCTGGTTTGGGGGCTGCACTGGCGCTGAAGTTCTTCGGTCCAGCAGCGGCACTCCCAGCCGCCCTGTTCAGTGTCTGGCACAACCTGTCGGGTTCTTTACTGGCCGCCTGGTGGCACTGGCAGACCCAAAGAAAGATTCAGGCGATTCAAAAGCAGCGTCATTCTTGCGGTAAATAACGGTATCGGAGCACCTTGAGGCCACTGTCCGGGCTGGCCTCTCGCAACACTTCAGGATTCGCGATTCGCTCAACAAATTGAGCATCCGGGCACCAGGCTGCCACTTCTTCCTTTAGAAAATCCTGCCCCAACGCTGGATCATTCAGACACAAGAGCAGCTCTGCCCCTGGCGCCATGAATTCCGGTAGCCGCCTCAATATTTTGCGATAGTCTCGCTTGATATCGACGCTGCCTTTCTGGAAAGAAGGCGGATCACAAACCAGCAGGTCAAATGGCCCGTGCCGCTTGATTCGGCCAAACGAACGAAAGATATCCATCGCTTCATAAAGTACCTGCGGCGACTGAAAGTCATTCAGCCGGTGATTCTCCCGCCCGGTCGATAAAGAGCGTTTGCTCATATCCATGTTCAGGACTCTTTCAGCACCTCCGGCAATGGCCACTACCGAAAAACTGCAAGTGTAGGAAAACAGATTCAGCACCTTGCGTCCCAAAGCATGCTGACGAACCCACGCCCTGCCATTCGCCATATCAGGAAAGAATCCCGTGTTCTGATTGGTTCCCAAACGGATCTGATATTTCAATCCGTTTTCTTCCGCCACAAAGTCCTCTCTTTGCGGCCCCAGCATCCAGAAGTTTTCCGCAGGTCCAGCTCCCCGCCTCTGTACAAGCACAGATTCACAAGCAGGAATCCGCTGTTGCAGATTTTCCGCCAGTTGCTCTGCCCAGCCAATATCGAAATCAGCAAATACCACCACCATAACGACTGGCGGGTACCAATCGATCTGAACGTGCTCCCAGCCTTCCCAGGTATGACCACGACCATGGAACAGGCGCTGGATTCCAGCCTTGTCCGGAACCTGATACTCAGGAAAAGTCATGCCGATCTCCGCCAATGTCTACAAAGTCGACACAATACTGAAACATGGCCCATCAGGCAGCTTATCGACTGAAAGTTTTTTGAACAATCCTTGGTCAGGCCATCCCAAGTAGGCTACTATGGCAACCAGCCTGAACTTACAGGCTCTATTGGCGAGTTTTCCAGAACCATCAAGCTGTTCGGTTACTGGTCAATAGCGGCGTTGATTGCTGATTACCCGGTTTTCCGGCCAGACACCATTCAGTGCCATCCGCAAACGCTTTAAATTGGCCAAGGCCAAACCAAATTCAGGAAACAAACATGGCAGAACAAGTTCAGGGCACCGTTAAATGGTTCAACGATGAGAAAGGCTTCGGCTTTATCGAGCAGGAGTCCGGTAAAGACGTATTCGTACACTACAGCGCAATTAACGGCACTGGTCGTCGTAGCCTTCAGGAAGGACAGCAGGTAACGATGGAAGTAACTCAGGGCCAGAAAGGTCCTCAGGCGGAAAACGTTAATCCTCTCTAAGTCCCCTGTGGTAGCGGCCTACAGTCCAAGAACTTGTCTTTCGAGCTTGTCCTACCAAGACTCACGGCCATACGGATTGCAGCGACCTTGTCTCTGCAATCTGCTTCCTCTATCAGTATTTACCTTCCGTAAGATCTCCCTCGCATCGTGATCGATCAAGGCGAACTGTTTGACATACCGAATCCATGCAAAGGGGTTTGCGTGTCCAACAATCGTGGATTCTGCAAAGGATGCCTGCGCAGCCGGGAAGAGCGATTTCACTGGCATGAACTGACACCGTTTCAGAAATACCAGGTAATTAATCTATGCGAAAAGAGAAGACAGAAAATTATTGCCGCAAAACTTGCAAAACAGAACCAGGTTTTGGCATCGGACGAAAACCCGATCAGCCCGCAAACCGAACTCTTCAAAGATGAATCAGACCACAAGAAACGACCAAATCCAGAAGCGCTAATTACGCCCAGCTCCCGAGAAAGTCTCAGGGAAGACAATCAGATCCAGCTTTTCAAACCGGATCAATAAGTCAGTACGTCTGCTTTTTCGAGTGTCCGCAACCACCTCAGCGTCGCCGGTGTTTCCTTGCTTGGGTGATACTCTGCCCCAACCCATCCGCTGTAGCCACTCTTGTCAATCGATGCAAATATCTCAGGAAACTTCAATTTTCCAGTGCCTGGCTCGTTACGCCCCGGCATGTCAGCAAACTGTATGTGGCCAATTTTTTCACCATGGCGCTTGATAAAACCAGTGACATCAACCCCCATTCGAGACATGTGATACACGTCAAACTGGGCCTTAACACCCGGATGCTTTAGATCAGACAGAACGGCCAGCATTTCACGCCCGGTGCACAGCAGGAAATCAGGCATATCAAAACGATTGATCGCTTCAAACGTGGTCGTAATCCCAAAAGGTGACAGGCTGTCGGCCGTGACCAAAAGGTTTTTCTTGAAGGTACTCAGATAAGCATCACGTTGAGCAGGATCCTTACAACGCCCCGGCAGGACATTCACCGTTGGAACGCCCAATGCGCGAGCATAAGAGAGACATTCAACCACCGCTGCAGCGTACTCGGCGGTTTTACATGGCACCGACGCCAGACCTTCTCCACCACTCATTAAATCTCCAGCCGGTACGTTGATCAGCACACACTCCAGCTGGTTGTCCGTCAACGCCCGACGGATATCATTGATGGGGACATCGTATGGGAACTGGATTTCAACGGCCCGAAATCCATCCCGACGGGCTGCAGTGAAGCGCCTGAGAAAAGGCAACTCGGCATAGAGCAAAGATAAATTGGCACTAAGCTTCACTCGTACTCTCCGTATACAACTCGACCAGAGTAGAAGGGTCACGATCCTGATTGCCTTTGGCAGCATGCTGTCGCATCAGCTCGGCGGCCAAGCCGCTCATGGGCACAGAACTGGTCATGTTCCTTGCCAACACATTGGCCATATCAAGATCCTTCAAAAGGGTTTTTACATGCCATTTAACCGGATCAAAATCTCTGTCGGCCATTCTTGGCCCGGTCAATTGCAAGGGAATACTGTCGGCGAAACCACCAGCCAGGGCGGAGGGAATGCAATTAGCGGCAACACCTGATTTCTCTGCCAGCGCCATCACTTCGGCCATAACGAGCACGTTACAGCTTACTAACATCTGGTTACAAATTTTGGTCACCTGACCAGAACCGACTGGCCCCATATGAGTAACGCGTTGAGAAACGGCAGTGAGCACTGGACGCAAATCATCCAGCTGGGCTGCGTCTCCTCCAGCCATAATGACCAGCTGACCTGATTCAGCACCCGCAACACCACCAGATACAGGGGCATCAATCCAGGAAACACCTTCAGCCTGAACCCGTTCGGCAAGCTCTCGCGTCACTTCAGGGTCAATACTGGAAAAATCGACAATCACCTGACCTGATCGCACGAACCGAAGCAGCCCATCGGAACCCGATACGACCGACCTGACAGCCTGGGTGTCGCTGATACACAGCATGATGATATCGACTGCATCTACCAGGTCCTGAAGCGACCCAGCAGCATGCGCCCCAGCCTCAATCAAACTGGCTGTTTTACCCGGAGAGCGATTCCAGACGGTAACTTCGTGACCTGCGAGTAATAATCGCCGGGACATGGGGATTCCCATCAATCCCATTCCAATAAAACCGACTTTTGCCAAAATCCAGCCCCCGAGAAACAACCATCACCATTATTAGCATTCACTCAGATAATAGCGACTAATATGTCAATAAAGAATATCGCCAAGGCCTCCGATTCCTTTCGCTATTAGACACCTTCCGGCTTCACACCCAATTGATAGGTCCCATCGGTGTGAAAAATGACGGTCTGGCGTCTTCCCTTGCCTATCAGGATGGGTTCATCGTCGTAAAACAGGAAATTTTTCCAGTGACTGCGGAACACCGCCCAGGTGGTTTCAATAACGAGGTCAATATCGTAACAGAAGAACACACGAGTGTTACCTTCCCAGTGACAGTGATCTTCAATTAACTGAGGCAAATCAGAGCCGTCTCCCTCCCACTGCGTCTGCCAATTTTCCTTCTCTTGCCAAACGCCATTGTGAGAAGGCCAATCATCAGCCATGAAATGATTGGCATGAGTAGCCTGACGACTGATCGCAGTGCGCCAAAACTGGTTCGCGGATGCCGGAGACAAGGGTTTGACGGCAGAAAGGGCTTGTTCAGGTACTGGCAGTTCACGATGGCGAAAGATCCAGCCCAGCTTGAAATCCTGAAGAGGGGTGTAATTCATGAGTTACCCGACGCATTGGGGAGGTGATAAACGTCAAGGTTAGCAGAAAAGTAGAGGGAACTGCTTTTTGAGGGAGAATAACGCGCCTGAACGAATGTCAGGCGCATATAGACGACAACGACCTAATCCTAGTCCTTAAAGGTGTTCTGCGCCATAAAGTCCTGAACGGTTTTCAGATCCGCAGGCAGCACTTCCAGACGCTCTTCACGATCCATCAGATCAGACAGGTGGTGTGGCAGTTTTGGCATATCAAAGCCACCGCGATTTACCGCATCTTCGAATTTCACCGGATGTGCAGTCCCCAGTGTGATCATCGGAATATTGGCGTTACGACGACATTCACGCGCGGCTTTCACACCAATCGCGGTGTGAGGATCGAGCAGGTAGCCGCTTTCATCGAATACCTGTTTCATGGTTTCGACCGTGGCCTCTTCGTTCACCGCCAGGCTGTCGAACAGATCACGTGCCTTGGCCAGCTTTTCTTCAGACAGCTCAATCGACTGAGTACGATCTGCCATCTGGTTCATCAGATCAGCCAGCGCCAGACCGTCGCGATCGTACAGATCAAACAGCAAGCGCTCGAAGTTGGACGACACCGCGATATCCATGGATGGCGTGATGGTGTGCTTCAGTGAGTGCACTTCGTACAGGTTACTGGCCATCAAACGATGCAGCACATCGTTTTCGTTGGTGGCAATGATCAACTGCTCGATCGGCAAACCCATCTTGCGCGCCATGTAACCGGCAAATATATCACCGAAGTTTCCAGTCGGAACCGAGTACGCCATCGGACGCAGCGGGCCGCCCAGATTCAGGCTGGAGTAGAAGTAGTAAACGATCTGGGCCATGATGCGCGCCCAGTTGATGCTGTTCACCGCAACCAGCTTGCGCTCGCCACGCAGGAACGACTGATCGCCAAAGCTGGCCTTGACCATGTCCTGGGCCTGGTCGAAGTTGCCTTCGATGGCGATGTTATGAATGTTGTCACCCACCACCGTGGTCATCTGACGACGCTGAACTTCGGACACCTTGCCGTACGGATGCAGGATAAAGATGTCCACATTCTGGCAGGCTTTGGTGCCCTCAATCGCAGCGGAACCCGTATCACCGGACGTCGCGCCCATGATGACGACTTTTTCCTGGCGCTTTTCCAGCACGTAATCCAGCAGGCGACCGAGCAATTGCAGTGCAAAGTCCTTGAACGCCAACGTTGGGCCGTGGAACAGCTCCAGTACGTATTCGTTGTGATCCAGCTGCTGCAACGGCGCAATCGCCTTATGGCCGAAGTTGGTGTTGTTGTACACCTCTTCCAGCATTTGCTTCAGCGCATCGGCTTCAACACAGCCTTCAACGAATGGGTAAATCACCTTGTGCGCCAGCTCGGTGTACGGTAGGTCGCGCCAGGATTCAATCTCTTCAAGGGTGAACTGAGGCACTTCCTTTGGTACGTACAAACCGCCGTCTTTGGCCAATCCCGTCAGCAGTACCTCATCGAACGCCAGTTCCGGTGCGTTGCCACGGGTTGATATGTATTTCATCATAATTCAATACCTGAACAAGTTATCCGGGCGGCGATTACAGCTCGAAGCTGTGACGCAGCACGATGGTTTCTACACGATCCGGACCTGTGGAAATGATGTCGATTGGCGCACCAATTGCCTCTTCTACAAAGCGGATGTAAGACTTGGCATTCTCAGGCAGCTCGTCAATCGTCTTGGCACCGAAGGTGGATTCAGTCCAACCCGGGAGCTCTTCATAAACCGGCGTGATCTTCTCAAACTGATCGGCACTGGCAGGGACGTTGATACGCTCACCTTGCTCGTTCTCGTAGCCGATGCACACCTTGATGGTTTCCAGTCCATCGAGCACGTCCAGCTTGGTCAGACAAATGGTATTGATGGAGTTAACACGGATTGAGTGTTTGACCAGCATGGCATCGAACCAGCCACAACGACGATCACGCCCTGTCGTGGTGCCCTTCTCCTTGCCAACGTCGGCCAGGTGCCTGCCAACGTTATCGAACAGTTCAGTTGGGAACGGGCCAGCACCGACGCGGGTCGTGTAGGCCTTGGTGATCCCAAGAATCTGATCCAGATACAGCGGGCCAACGCCAGAGCCGGTTGCGACACCGCCAGCGGTGGTATTGGATGAAGTCACAAACGGGTACGTACCGTGGTCGATGTCCAGCAGCGTTCCCTGAGCGCCTTCAAACATAATGTCGCCACCGGACTCACGTACGGTGTGAACCAGGTCAACGGCGTCCACAACGATGCCTTTCAGGCGTTCACCCCACTGACGGCAGAATTCCAGGACGTCGTCGTAACTGACTTCTTCAACGCCATAGTAATTTTTCAGTGCGAAGTTGTGGTATTCCATCACGTCGCGCAACTTGTCAGCGAACTCAGGCTGGAACAGGTCGCCCACGCGTAAACCGCGACGGCTCACCTTGTCTTCGTAGGAAGGACCAATACCACGACCAGTAGTGCCAATTTTGGCATTGCCGCGCTTGATTTCACGCGCCTGATCCAGAGCAACGTGATACGGCAGAATCAGAGGACAAGCGTGGGAAATACGCAGACGTTCCTTAACCGGTACACCGCGCTCTTCCAGAGCCGCCATTTCTTTCAGCAATGCATCCGGTGCCAGCACCACACCATTACCAATGATGCACTGCACGCCATCGCGCAAAATACCAGATGGAATCAGGTGCAGCGCGGTTTTAACGCCGTCGATCACCAGAGTATGACCTGCATTGTGACCACCCTGGAAGCGAACCACAGCGGCTGCCTTTTCTGTCAACAGGTCAACAATTTTACCTTTACCTTCATCACCCCACTGGGTGCCCAGCACTACGACACTTTTGCCCATCTTTATCTCGATTCTCAAACAGGTTCTTTGTTGACCAGCTGCCACTGGTCATTGATAAGTTGCAGGTAGCAATCCGCCTGCTCTACGTCTTCTTGTCGGCCAGCGATCACACGTACGCCCTGCGAACGCAATGTCTGAACCATTTGCCACAAGGCATCATCTTTACTGTCTGCCGGTGCAACCACGACACGGGTATTGTCCTGACTAAAGGCACCCAAGCGCTCCAAAACGCGCAAATCTGCGCTGAAGCCACGAGCCGGGCGCGCACGTCCGAACGCTGCTCCGGTCTCGTCGTAACGACCACCTTGAGCCACTGCATCGCCATAACCGGGTACGTATGCACCAAACACCAGACCTGTGTGGTACTGGTAACCGCGCAGTTCGGTGACATCCAGACAAATTGGTGTATTCGGATAACGGTGTTCAACCAGCTCTGCGACGGCCATCAAATGGCCCAATTCTTCAGCAGTCGCTGGCACCAGCTCCGACAGACGCGTCGCGCTATCCATCAGAGCCGACCGATCACCCTGAAGGCTCATCAGGGTCTCGATGGCTTCACTGGCATTGGCGTCCAGCGCATTCTCCTCAACCCAGGTACGGACGTCTGTACGACACTTCAGGGACAGGAGTTCGTACAACTCTTTCTTCTGGGCTTCTTCCAGTTCGAAATGCTCGACCACTACGCGGTATACCGCGACATTGCCAAGATCCAGATGCACATCGCTTACACCAGCAGCAGACAACATTTCCAGCATCAGGCAAATAACTTCAACGTCGGCCTCGACACCCGCTTGACCATACAGCTCAGCACCGATCTGGGTGGGCGTGCGACTGGCAAGCAAGGAGCGTGCACGAGTGTGAAACACCGTGCGGCAGTAACAGAAACGGCCAATGCCTTCAGGTGCCAGACTGTGCGCATCAATACGGGCGACTTGAGGAGTGGTATCGGCGCTCAGGCCCATCATACGCCCAGATAACTGATCCGTTACCTTGAACGTCCGCAAATCCAGATCCTGACCTGCACCAGTAAGAAGAGATTCAATATTTTCAAGAACCGGAGGCATTACCAGGTCGTAGCCCCAGGTGTTCATCACGTCGAGCAAACGACGACGCAGATGCTCGATATGCTGTGCTCGTGGAGGCAGGACTTCTTCAATACCATCAGGTAGCAACCGACGATCAGCGTTTTTCATGTTTTAGCCTGTTTCAATTAACGAGATACAAAAGGCCCAATCCGGTAGCCATCAGCAACAAGCCGGACATTCTCAGATTTTGATCACTTTCGGCACTGACCGCCAGAATCAGTTTGCGCCAGGTTCTGGGAGCCAGAAACGGTAACATCCCTTCAAATATCAGAACCAGACTGATTGCGATCCCCAATTCGTACCAGAACGTCATACGCTGCCTCGGCGAGTATTGAACAGATTATGCACAAATAGCCGCCAAATCCCGTTACGGTGTCATAAAAAAACCGGGCAGCTGCCCGGTCGCGAGATATTAACAAAGCAGCCCCTCAATGACCATTGATCTAATGGGGGCAGTCAGCAGAGTCCGTCAGTTTCCGTTGGCATCCTTCAGGTAACGGAAGAAGTCACTGTCAGGTTTCAACAGAATGACATCATCCTGTTTGAAGGTCTCTGTGTAGGCTTTCAGGCTACGAGTAAATGCGTAGAACTCAGGGTCCTTGCTAAAGGCTGAGGCATAAATGCGAGCAGCTTCTGCATCACCTTCACCTCGAGTGCGCTCAGCGTCACGGTAGGCTTCCGCTTCGATAACGGTTTGCTGTCGATCAGCATCCGCCTGAATACCCTCAGCCAACTCACGTCCCTGAGAGCGATGCTCGCGCGCCTCACGCTCACGCTCTGCAGACATACGATCATAAACTGACTTGCTCAGATCTTCTGGCAGGTCGATGGCCTTGACGCGCACATCCAGAACTTCAATCCCTAGGTCATCCTGGGTTTCCTTGTTCAGAACCGCCGTCAGTTTGGTCATCAGCTCATCACGCTCACCGGAAACCACTTCGTGCAGACTGCGAGCAGCGATTTCGTCACGCAGCCCCTTGTTCACCAGGTTAGCCAGCAGTTTGGATGCTTCGTTGCGGTTACCGGAAGTCGCCTTGTAATAAGCACGCACATTCTGGATACGCCATTTTGCAAAAGAATCGACGATGACGTATTTCTTGCCAGCCGTCAGAAAACGCGATGGTTCACTGTCCAGCGTCAAGACACGGGCGTCAAAGCGTTTGACCGTCTCAACCACCGGAATCTTCCAGTGCAAGCCTGGCTGAATATCCGCATCCACAACCTCACGGAACTTCAGCTTGATCGCCCGTTCCGTTTCGTTAATCACATAAAGTCCCTGACTTCCCAGCAGGAAAACGATCGCCAGAATGACTGACGCTGCAAAAGCTTTCGGTGACATTAGCGACGACTCTCCCGGCGTGAAGTATTGGTGGAAGTGCTTTGACGTGAACGAATTTCGTCGATGACCTGATTGGTCAGACGAGTCAGGTCACGCGGTGAAAGACTCACTGGAGTAGCGGAATCAGCAGTTTGAGACTGGGAATCCTTGACCAGCTTGTCCAGCGGCAGGTACATCATGTTGTTGCCACCCTCGACATCAACCAGCACCTTGCTTGAATTGTTGTATACCTGTGTGATGGAGTCGATATACAGACGCTCACGCATGATTTCCGGAGCTTTCTGGTACTCGGTGAACAGGTCATTAAAGCGGGCTGCCTCACCTTCTGCACGTGCCACAACGCGTTCCTTGTAAGCCGAGGCTTCTTCAAGTTGACGTTGCGCTCGACCACGCGCTTCAGGAACGATGGCGTTTGCGTAGGCTTCGGCTTCGTTGATGAAACGCTCTTTGTCTTGCTTGGCTTTCTGAACATCGTCAAACGCCGCTTTCACCTGCGATGGTGGGCGAGCGTCCTTGATGTTAACCGTGGTCAGCACCATACCGGTCTGATAACGATCAAGATAATCCTGCAGACGAATCTTGACCTGATCAGCCAGCAGACCACGACCCACAGTCAAAATTGGATCCATCTCTGTTGAACCCACTTCATGTCGCAGAGCACTTTCTGCTGCAGACGTCAGGGTGCGTTCCGGAGACTCAACTCGCAACGCGTATGACACGGGATCGGTGACCCGATACTGAACACTCAGCTCAACCGCAACGATATTCTCATCTTCGGTCAGCATGCGCTCGCGAACTTCAACTTCACGAACACCCGTGGTGTTAACCGGAATCACTTCGTCAACCAGTGGAATCTTGAAACGCAGACCCGGATTCTCGGTGACGTGATATTCACCCAGACGCAACACAACGCCGCGCTCGGTTTCATCCAGTGTGTAGAATGCATTCGTTAGACCGAGTACGGCCACAATTGCAGCTGCAATGATCAGGAAACCACCGCCACCGGAGCCACTGTTGTTCTGTCCACCTTGGTTGCCGCCGTTGCCGAACAAGCCATTCAGCTTGTCCATCAGTTGCTTCAAGGCTTCATCCAAATCCGGTGGCTGCCCACCACCACGGTTATTATTACCGCGGTTGTTATTACCCCATGGGTCGTTGGGATTGCCCTTACCACCGGGCTCATTCCAGGCCATAGCTTACTCCACTCAGGAACTGATTTAGGACGTTCTGTTCGGGTTGAAAAAACGTCCACATGATAACGAATTGCTGCCAGATTGCGATGTTGACAAGCGCTTGACTGCTAATGTTCCAACCAAAAATCCCTGGGTTCGGGCAAATAGCGATCAATCTCTGTGCCAGATTGCACCAAAGCCTTGCGGAAATCCTGACGTTGCAGACGAATGGATAACAGGATGTCGCCGTTATCCTCGTATTTCTCCGCCCGTATTGCACCGAGATCAAACAACACCGATCGAAGCTTGGCGTCTGCGGGCGTCAACACGATGTCGTCATCGAAAACGTCTTCTGCCAGCAGCTCACCAATGGCTTGCTTGAGCAAATCAAAGCCCAGCCGCTTGATAGCCGACACCCAAACCGCAATGGGTTTGCCGCTTTCATCACGATCAATGCGGGCTTCGCCATGCTCCAGCAGGTCTATTTTATTGTAGACCCGTAATTGCAAGACCTGATCTGCATCGATCTCTGCCAGCACCTGTTCCACCTGTTCGATATTGCTGTCGCGCTCACGAGCCGCGCAATCCACCACATGCATCAGCAAGTCGGCCTCTGCCGCTTCCTGCAGCGTTGCCTGAAACGCCTCAACCAGCTTGTGTGGAAGGTGACGGATAAATCCAACGGTATCCGCCAGCACCACTTCGCCAATGTCGTCGACAGGCAAGCGTCTTAACGTCGGATCAAGAGTTGCAAACAACTGGTTCGCGGCATAGACCTCGGCTTCGGTCAGTGCATTAAACAATGTCGATTTGCCAGCATTGGTGTACCCAACGATGGCAACGGTTGGCGTTGATGAGCGTTGCCGCGCCTTGCGTCCCTGTTGACGCTGAGCACGCACTCTCGCAAGACGAGAGTTGATATTCTTGACGCGTTCACGCAACAAACGGCGGTCGGTTTCGAGCTGGGTTTCACCCGGCCCGCGCATGCCAATACCACCTTTCTGGCGTTCAAGGTGAGTCCAGCCCCGAACCAGGCGAGTTGACTGGTACTGCAACTGCGCCAGCTCGACCTGCAATTTACCTTCGTGGGTTCGTGCCCGCTGGGCAAAGATATCCAGAATCAATCCGGTGCGGTCCAGAACCCGACACTGTAAGTCGCGTTCAAGGTTACGCTCCTGACTGGGAGATAATGCGTGATTAAAAATAACCAGTTGAGCACCGTGTGCCCTGGCCATATCGGCAATTTCACCGACTTTACCGCTGCCGATAAAGCTTCTGGCATCCGGAACATCACGTTTACTGGTAATTAACTCAACCGGATCGGCTCCGGCTGACAAGACAAGCTCTTGGAATTCCTGAAGATCTTCACGATTGGAGCCTTCAGGGAAATCAATATGCACCAGAACAGCAAGCTCACCGCCGTTCTGGGGCCGTTCAAAAAACAATAGATGAGCTCCTAGCTGTCGCTCTCGCCGTCGTTGGTCTCAACTGGCTGCATGCGCACGTTTCGAGAAGGAACGACCGTAGAAATCGCGTGTTTGTAAACCATCTGGCTGACTGTGTTTTTCAGCAGAATTACAAACTGGTCGAACGATTCAATTTGCCCCTGTAATTTAATGCCATTCACCAGAAAAATAGAAACGGGAATACGTTCCTTTCGCAACTGGTTTAAATAAGGGTCTTGTAGTGAGTGCCCTTTTGACATGAAGGTGTCTCCTAAATGAGTGTCGTTGTCCAATGCGTAGACAACAGAAAATAATTATTGGTGCCGCCCCAGCCCATAAATGGCAAAAACGCCATGAAAAAGTGTTACGTCAAATTCGACATAACCAATAGATCACTCGCTAAATATGGCGTTGGCTTGAAGTATTTTCAAGGCATTATCCAACAGATTCGGAGATCCGCCTTCCAACCAGTGCAAATCTTCCCAGCTGCGTAACCAGGTAATCTGGCGTTTGGCCAATTGCCGGGTTGCTATGATCCCTTTGTCGACCATTGTGTCGTAGTCACTATGTCCTTCCAGATAATCCCATGCCTGGCGGTATCCCACGGCTCGAACCGAAGGCATGGAGACATCCAGATCGCCACGCTGGAACATGGCCCGAACCTCGTCCAGAAAGCCCTCCTGCAGCATTTGCCGGAAACGCAAGGCAATACGTTCATGCAACACGGCCCGGTCGGACGGACACACGGCCAGATTGACAACGTGATACTGCAACGGCTGTTGTTCTTGCTCAGCCCAATGCTCGGTCAAGGTCTTGCCAGAGACCTCGTACACTTCAAGTGCACGCTGAATGCGTTGGCTGTCCATCGGCTTGAGCCGTTCAGCCGCAACAGGATCGACTTCAGCCAAGCGTTGATGCATCCATGGCCATCCGTGTTCCAGCGCCTGTTCAAGCAGCCGTTCACGCACCGCCTCATCGGCTCTGGGGAGGTCTGCAGCCCCGTCTCGCAAGAACTTGAAATACATCATGGTGCCGCCAACCAGCAGCGGGACTTTACCCGCAGCGGTGATATCTGCCATTTCACGCAACGCGTCCTCGCGAAAGCTGGCGGCAGAATAGGGTTCTGATGGATCGAGCATATCGATCAATCGATGCGGGGCACGCTTGAGCATATCGGCATCGGGTTTTGCGGTACCGATATTCATATCCCGATATACCAGCGCGGAATCCACACTGATGATTTCACAGGGGTATCGCTCAACCAGTTCCAGCGCCAGGGCCGTTTTACCGGACGCCGTAGGCCCCATCAAAAAAATAGCGGGTGGCAATGCAGATTCCTGGGTCATGCTGGAGCTCGATAACAATAAAGATTTAATAGACACATTGGCAGACCGTAATTAACGCCCTCTCAGGAACAGTTTGTCCAATTCAGCCAGAGACAATTGTGTCCATGTCGGACGGCCATGATTGCATTGCCCGCTGCGCTCGGTGGCCTCCATATCACGCAAAAGGGCGTTCATTTCCGGAATACTGAGTTTTCGATTGGCTCTCACAGACCCGTGACAGGCCATGGTGGCCAGAATTTCATTTCGATGTGCCTGAAAACGATCTGACGTTCCGTGTTCCATCAAATCAGCCAGCATATCAACCACCAGACGGGCAGCCTGAGCCTGCTGGAGCAAAACGGGAACCTGACGAATCAACAGGGATTCCGGACCAACCCGAGCCAGTTCAACACCCAGCTGACGAAATTCACTTTGAAACGCCTCAGCAGCATCAGCTTCCCGTTCGCTGACGGGCAACGACTCCGGAACAAGTAACGGCTGGCTTTGAACGCCCTGCTCGTCGACGGACACCTTCAAACGCTCGTAGGTAATGCGTTCATGCGCTGCGTGAGTATCCACCAGCACCAGCCCATCTGTGTTTTGAGCCAGAATGTAAATGCCATGCAATTGCGCAACCGCATAACCCAGTGGCGGAACATCACTGTCGTGTTCAGCCCCCAAAGCCGATCCCATCGAAGCCCCTGCGGGAACAGCCTCAGGATTTCCGGCCTCATGGGGCGCAGTGTCCAAAGGTTGAGCCAAAGCAGCATAGCTGTTCAGAGTCTCGGCGATCGAACCGCGGGAAACCGGGCGATTCTCCTGAAAACCGGCGGCTGAAGACGGTTGATTCCAGCTCAGAGTAACCTGTTGTGTCGGAGAGGCCTCAACATCTGTCGCAGCCTGACGGCCTGTTTCTGCAGCACCGTCTACCGAACCAGTGCCGGACTGCAGGCCAGCACTGTCAGTCGGAGGCAACTGATCTGCTGGGCGAACATCGCCCAATGCCCGATGAAGGCTGCGGAACAGGAAATCGTGAACCAGGCGGCCATCCCGAAAACGGACTTCGTGTTTGGTCGGGTGAACATTCACATCGACCAGAGCCGGATCCAGTGTCAGATAGAGCACAAACGCCGGATGCCGCCCGTGGTACAAAACATCGCGATAAGCCTGCTTGATGGCGTGCACCACCAGTTTGTCACGCACAGCACGACCATTGACATAGAAATACTGCATATCCGACTGAGAACGGGAAAAGGTCGGCAACCCGACCCAACCGGTCAATGACAAACCAGCGGCTTCGGTATCAATATGCACCGCGCTGTCGATAAAGGCCGGATTTAGCAGGGCAGCGACCCGACGCTCTCGTTCAACGTCACGGTTGGCAGCGCGTAACTGATGGATCACCCGGTTATTGTGGCGCAGAAAAAACGCTACGTCGTAGCGACTCAATGCCAGCTTTTTCAGGTGCTCTTCAAGATGACTGAACTCGGTTTTTTCGGTACGCAAGAACTTGCGTCGTGCCGGGGTATTAAAAAACAGATCCCGCACTTCCACCGTTGTCCCTTGAGGGTGGGCCGCCGGGCTGATCGATGTCGCCATGTCGCGACCTTCTGCAGTGACTTGCCAGGCGCTGTCGGACGCTTCGGTACGGGAAATCAGCGCCAAACGAGAGACAGAACTGATACTCGCCAGCGCCTCTCCCCGAAAGCCCATGGTCATCACGGATTCGAGATCATCCAGTGTGGTGATTTTGCTGGTCGCATGACGACTCAGAGCCAGCGGGAGATCGTTTTCTTCAATGCCACAACCGTTATCCCTGACTCGCAGCAACTTGACGCCACCTTGTTCAACGTCGACTTCAATGCGGGTGGCACCGGCATCCAGCGCGTTCTCTACCAACTCCTTGAGGATATTGGCCGGACGCTCGACCACTTCTCCAGCAGCAATCTGGTTCGCCAGTCTCGGGGACAATAAATGAATCGATGGCATAAGTGTCTCGGTGTCGGGATATCGGTGAGAAAAAGGTCGTTCAGGTACGAGGAATGCTCAGCTTTTGGCCAACGTGAATCACGTCGTTTTTGAGTCCGTTCGCACGGCGCAATGCCTTGATATTGACCCCGTTCTTCACAGCAATTTCAGACAAGGTATCGCCATTTCGAACCACATACGGCTTCAGCGACTGCTTCCTGGCCAGCTCAGCAGCCAGTAGAGTCCCTTCAGGTGGGTGCTCATCAAAATAGTCCGTAATACCTTTGAAAATGGCCTTGGCCATTTTTTGCTGATAACGACGACTGCCCAGATTTTTCTCTTCTTTGGGGTTGGAAATAAAGCCGGTTTCAATCAGCAGTGCGGGCATGTCCGGCGCCTTGAGTACCGCAAAAGCCGCTTCTTCAACCCGCTTTTTATGCAGCCGGGAAATACGCCCCATATGATTGAGAATATGAGAGCCAGCTCCCTTGCTGGAGTTACGCTGGTAGGTCATGGAGAGATCAAGCAGCGTCATCTTCAGGTCGTCATCCTTGTCTTCCAGCGTGACTCCACCAATCAGGTCTGACTCATTCTCCTTGTTGGCCAACCAGCGTGCCGTCTCACTGGTAGCACCACGATCCGACAGGACATACACCGAGCTGCCATGGGCACTCGGATGCTTGAAAGCGTCCGCATGTAGGGACACAAAAAAATCGGCGTTGGCCGCCCGAGCCTTCTCTGTGCGGTCCCGCAAGCCGATGTAATAGTCACCGGTACGAACCATAAACGGCGAGTAACCCGCGCGTTTCTTGAACAGTTTTTCCAGCTCACGCGCAATCGCCAGGACAACGTGCTTTTCGCGGGTTTTGTTCGGCCCGGTAGCGCCCGGATCTTCACCACCGTGGCCTGCGTCAATCGCGATAATGACGTTGCGCTTGCCCGTTGGGCGCGTCTCGATTTTCTTCACTGGCGCTGCGATCTGGCGGGTGCCGACGCGCTTCAGGTCGATCACCAGACGATGATTTTTATACACATCGTTTGGTTTCAGAGAAAAGCTGCTGGGTTTCAGTGTCTGATCGATATCCAGAACAACCCGCATGCCTTTCTTGCGCTTACCGGTTCGAATGCCCTTAATCGACGTTCCATCCAGATCCACTTTTCGGGTATCGATAAGAACGGTTGCATCCAGCAAGTCGATCACAATCCGGTTAGGGTTATTCAGTGGAAAAATCTTGTGCTTGACCGGTTCATCCAGATCAAACACCAGCCGCGTGGAATCCGGAGACTGCCAGACACGAATATCTTTCACATCGGCGTGAGCCAAGGTGAATGAAAACAGCAATCCGGCCAACGCCAACCATCGAATCACAGGCTGCCCTCTTGGCCCTGTGCCACCAGTGCGGTTAACCAGCTGAGACCTTTCGCCGAGCCAGCGTGAAAGACCAGTTCACGCCCCGCTCCCGCATCAATTTCGCGAATCGAGACTTCCCAATCGGCTTTCGGCAACACGCCCATGCCCTGCTCCGGCCACTCTACGATGCACAGGGCATTGCCATCGAGATAATCCCGAATCCCCATGAATTCAAGCTCTTCGGGATCGCCCAGCCGGTAAAGGTCAAAATGGCAGATGGTCATATCAGCAAGCTGATATTCCTCCACCAGCGTGTAGGTTGGACTTTTGACAGCCCCCTGATGACCCAGCGACTGAATCAGGCCCCGGCACAGGGTGGTTTTGCCAGCGCCGAGAGTACCGTGCAGAAAGATCAGTCCACCCATACCAGTTTGTGATTGCTCCGGGGCGGTGAGTATCGCCGCCAGGGTTTGCCCCAGTAAAACCATGTCGGATTCACCGCGAGCGACCCGGGTGACAGAAGCCGTTTGTGTAGAGGTCATTAATTATTGAGTTTCCGCAAATGATTCATCAAATCCGTCGCCAGCATACCGCGTGATCCAAATTCCCGTACCGCCATGTCCGCTGCAGCACTGTGCAAGCACACCCCCAGTCTGGCGGCCTCCCACGGTGTCATCCCCTGAGCCAGCAATGCAGCGATCACTCCGGTCAGGACATCCCCCATGCCTCCACTGGACATTCCCGGGTTGCCATCGGTACAAACCGCGACATCGGCCTTGCCGGAATCGGATGCTGGTCGAGCGACCAGAGTTCCCTGCCCCTTGAGTACCACCACAGCCTGATACTGAGCCGCCAGCTCGGAGGCGGCCCTGAATCTGTCCTGCTGAATCTCAGCAGTTGTCCATTCCAGCAATCGCGCCGCTTCCGCAGGGTGAGGCGTTAACACCACTTGCCGATCAGCAAAAGTACGCTTCCAGGGTTTCTGAGCCAGCCAGTTTAGACCATCGGCATCCAGAACCATGGGCAGATCAGCCGATATCAGCTGTTGGAACAATAATCCAGACCAGCTGCTGCGTCCCAGCCCCGGACCGGCGGCCAACACAGAGACTTTCTCGAACAGGGGCGCCAGCTCCAGCCCGGATCCAACCCCGTGAGACATCAACTCAGGCAACCGCACATTGATCAGGACCGCATGATCAGGATGCGTCGCACTGCTTACCAGGCCAGCCCCGATACGACACGCAGCCTCGGCACACATGGCCACGGCCCCGGTCATGCCCTGATCACCGCCGACAACCAGCACGTGTCCAAACTGGCCCTTGTGGCTATTGCCGGTTCTTGGCGGCAAGGTCTGACCCAGTCGTTCGAGACGATCCCAGCTAATACGCTCGGATGTCGGCACGGGACTGCGCAGAATTTCGTCATCAATATCCAGCGCGGCGTAAGCAATTTCACCGCAGCGGTCCGGGCCATCACAGGTCAGCAAGCCCTGCTTGACCGCAACAAAGGTAACCGTCATATCGGCCTCAACAGCACAGCCCATGACCTGGCCGGTTGTTGCATTGAGACCGGATGGAACATCCAGCGCAATCACCTGCGCGGCATGGCGGTTGATGGCTTCGATAGCGGCGGCATATTCAGCCTTTGCGGGTGCATTCAGTCCGGTACCCAGCAGGGCATCCACAATCAGGTCACCATCAAATTCCAGTCGATCCACAAACGGTTTCGCGACGACTCCTGCTTTTTGCGCCATTGATCTGGCTTGCTCGCTGCTGTCCGACAGCACCGAGTGATCACCCAGGGTATAAAAGGTCACCGCCAGACCGTGATAAGCCGCCAGTGCGGCCAATACATACCCGTCACCACCGTTATTCCCCGGCCCGGCCACGACACAAATATGTTCTGCCTGACTCCAGCGACCCAGCAAGCAGGCAAACGCCGACTCCCCCGCTCGCTCCATCAATTCGAAACCGGCAATGTTCTCGGCTGCGATTGCAGCGGCATCCAGCGCCCGAACCTGAGCGGCAGAGTGCAAACGTCCGGGCAAATGATCTTTCGCTGAATAAGGTCGCATGTCCTTGCCATCTCTCATGTGTGAGCGTGTGTGAGTCAAACCGGGCCGTGTCACCGGCGGTGGTCAGGCGCGGCTGTGGTAAAGTGCCCGATTATATCCAAGCCAGCTGTCAGTGCGAGCATGTCCACCGAGTCTATTCCTGAAACCGTTCCCGAACCGAACAACCAACTCATTCACCTGCGGCAGCAACTGGATGCGTGGGCAGAGGAATTCGGGTTCCAGCAAATCGGGGTTAGCGGCATCGATCTGGAGCAGCATGGCGAATACCTGAAAGACTGGCTCAACAAGGGCTATCACGGCAGCATGAGCTACATGGGAGACCATGACGACATGCGCTGGCGTCCAGACAAATTGCACCCTGGCACAATCCGGGTGATTAGCGCACGAATGGATTATCTCGCACCCGGTGTCGACTTGATCGAGACACTCAACAATCCCGATCAGGCTTATATCTCACGCTATGCATTGGGGCGCGATTACCACAAATTAATCCGCAAGCGCCTCACCCAACTCGGCAAACGGATTCAGGATTCGGCGCAAGCAATGGGGTTTCGGGCATTTGTCGACAGTGCACCAGTGCTGGAGCGTGCACTCGCCAACAAAGCCGGACTGGGATGGATTGGCAAAAACACCATGCTGATCAACCGCACGGCTGGTTCCTATTTCTTTCTGGGCGAAATTCTGATTGACCTTCCGCTGCCAACAGACGATACCTATCAGCAAGACCACTGTGGCCGCTGTCGCTCGTGTCTGGATATCTGCCCAACCCAGGCCTTTACCGGCCCCTATGTGCTCGACGCACGTCGATGTATTTCTTACCTGACCATAGAACTGGATGGCGCGATACCAGAAGAACTGCGAGCGATGATGGGCAACCGCATCTTCGGATGCGATGACTGCCAGATTGGCTGCCCCTGGAATCGCTTCAGCAAAACGACCTCGGAAACCGACTTCACCCCTCGTCATCAGCTCGACAAGGCCACCTTGCTGGAGCTGTTTGCCTGGGACGAACCGACCTTCCTCAAACGCACCGAAGGCATGCCGATTCGACGCACCGGCTACATCAACTGGTGCAGAAACATTGCCGTTGCCCTCGGCAATGCCTCCCAAAGCCTGGATGTGTCGATAGCTTTGGAAAACCGCCTGGGCCAAGTCAACGAACTGGTGGATGAGCACATCAAATGGGCCATTTCACGACAGAGATCCGATTAAAACGGATAACTACCAACACTTTCGTGCTGTTTTCATCTCAGCCTCAAAACACGGCATTTTTTCACCACCATGGGCGTGACTGCGACGCTTTTATTGGGATATAAAGGATCAAATGACAATCCTTAGTACTCCTTTTCGGAACCTGCAGGATCGTCAGAGTTGAAGTCCCATTGCAATCGCTGTCCGCCAAGTTGACATCTGGCCAGATGCAAGGAGTGCACATCCGTGTTGCTGATTTCCGATTCCCGTAAAGCACTTCAACTGCTGGTGGTTGTGTTGCTCAGCGTTGTGTCAATGTTTTCGTTCGCAACGACGGATTTTTTCCAGTCTATTGAGCCAAATTCCCTGTTGTTCATTACGGTTCTTGCCATACTACTTGTGACCGTTCTGGCCGGTTTTGTGAACACCGGCCTGAAACGCCAGTGGCTACACTGCCTGGTTCCCATCCAGAGAGCGCACAACATGGATACGGCGAAAACCAATCACCACCACATGGAAAACCACTTCCGCTGGCAACTGACGCTGGTGTTCGTGTCTATCTGCCTGATTTGCGCCCTTGGCTCTCACCTCTGGCTCGACAATCGCCAGATCAACAAACGGGAGTACGTGGAAGCAGTATCAGGCGCTTATCTCAATACCTTGTCCCAGAGTCTGGGAGAGGCTTTTTCGTCAGCGTATACGCTGGGCTTGCTGATCAAACACAATCAGGGGTCACTGGACGACTTTGAAGACATCGCCTGGGAGATGCTGGGCAGTAATCCCGGTCTCAGTGCCCTGCAATTGGTGCCTGATGGCATTATTTCGGCCACCATACCGAAATCCGGTAATGAAGCGGCCATTAACCACAATCTGATGACCAATCCGGTGCAGCTTCCGGCAGTCAACGAAGCCCTGGAATCACGGCAACTGACCATATCCGGGCCATTCGAACTGGTACAGGGGGGCGTCGCAGCCATCGCACGCCAGCCGGTTTACCTCCAGACCGACGAAGGAAGTCAACCTCTGTTCTGGGGATTCACAGCCGCACTGATCCGTTTTCCTGACATCATCGATAACATTGGCCTGCGACATCTGGAACAGGAAGGCATTGCCTACGAACTCTGGAATGTATCCAAAACCGGAGAGCGCCAGACGGTGTACCGCTCCAGCACCCTGTCAATCTCAGACCCCATGACCCTGCCCGTCATGGTACCGAACGGAGAATGGATGCTGAGCGTCGCCCCGGTTGATGGCTGGATCTCTACCGAATATTTCGTGATTGCCCTGCTCATCAGCGGGCTGATCATACTGGTCGTCACAAGCGCAGCTGCCAGCATTCTTCATCAACCCATTCGACTGCAGCAGGAAGTGGATACTCGCACCGACGAACTGCTGGCCAACGAGTCCAATTTCCGCAAGTTTTTCGAAAACAACCGCTCGGTCATGATGCTGATCGACCCGGACAACGGCCAGATTCAGCAAGCCAACGAGGCCGCCAGCGAATTTTATGGCTACAGTTCGGAAGAGCTGACCCAGTGCCCAATTTCATCGATTAACGCCATGAGCGAAGAAGAAGTGGATCGAGCGCGCCAGCAGGCACTGTCCGAAGAGCGAAACTATTTCCAGTTTCAGCACCGCATGAAGGACGGTTCGATCAAACACGTTGAAGTCTATTCAACGCCAATCCATACCGGCCCCAAGTTTCAGCTGTTCTCGATCATTCATGACGTCTCCGAACGCCATGAACTCGAAACGGAAATGCGCCTTGCCAACAACGTATTTACCCACGCCAGTGAAGCCATCGTCGTGATGGATCCGGCTCACAAGATCATTCGTACCAATGCGGCCTTTCATACCGTAACCGGCGTAACCAAAGAGGATGCGCTGAATCAGGCGTTGCTCAGAGCGATCAACTTGGTGAACATTGATGAGTCCTCAATCTGGCAGGAAGTGGACGAAACCGGCAGTCTGACCAAGGGCTTCTGGGGCATGCGACCCAATGACGAAAGCTACGCTGTTCTCCTCACACTCAATCTGGTTCGAGACAAGTACGGTAAACCGCAAAATTACATCGGACTGTTTTCTGACATTACAGAGATCAAGCAACAGGAAAAGAAACTGACCGAGCTGGCCAAGAAAGATTCCCTGACACGTCTGCCCAATCGCTCGCTGTTTCTGGACAGACTCCGCACCGAAATCCGTCGTACGGCACGAGCACCGGCAAGAATCGCGGTGCTGTTTCTGGACCTGGATGAATTCAAGATCATCAACGACACCTGGGGCCATCCCGCAGGAGATCGGGCACTCAACACCATTGCCGCACGCTTGCGTACCTCGGTACGCGAAAACGACACGGTGGCTCGCGTCGGCGGTGACGAATTTCTGGTCCTGCTGACGGATTTGTCGTCTGAGGACATGTGTGCGCCAATATTGAACCGCCTGCTGGTCGCGGCGTCCTCACCGATTGTGGTGGAAGGCACTGAAATCCGCTTGTCTGCCAGCATCGGGGTGGCTTTTTATCCAGACAACGGCAATTACGCTGAACAACTGATTCGTCAGGCTGACCATGCCATGTACCGATCCAAGCAGCTGGGTCGCAATCGCTACACCTACTTCTCGGAGACCGAAGACATCGATGGATCGCCTTCCATCGAATGCGCTCGTGAGCTGGACAAGGCCATTGGCACCGGAGAGTTGCGTGTGTTCTATCAACCCAAGGTCAATCTCCACAACGGTGAAGTAAGCGGCTTTGAAGCCCTGATTCGCTGGCAACATCCTGAAAAAGGCCTGATGAACCCGGCCGCTTTCATCAAGGACATCGAAGGACACGAAGTCTTCGTCCGTATGGACAACTGGGTGCTGGAAACCGTGTTCAAGCATCTTGCCGCGTGGCAGGAACAGGGATTCCGCACCTCTGTGGGAGTCAACGTATCGGCCAAGCAGCTACAGAACCCCAGCTTTCCAGGCTTTGTCCGCGACCTGTTGAATGCGCATCCGACGGTGGCAGCTGAACAAATCGAGTTCGAGATCCTCGAATCCAGCGCCTTGCAGGATCTCACCACCGTATCCGAGACCGTTCAGGAGTTCAGCGCCATCGGCATAGAGTTCGCTCTGGATGACTTTGGCACTGGCTTCTCAACCCTCAAACGCCTGCAACGACTGCCAGTACGTGCCCTGAAAATTGATATTGGCTTTGTGCTGGACATGCTTCACGACCCATCCAGCCTGGCACTGGTCAAAGGCGTTCTGGCATTGGCCGATGCCTTTAACCTTCGAACCGTGGCAGAAGGGGTTGAGAACAAGGAACTCGGTGAAACCCTGATTCGGCTCGGGTGCAAATACGGTCAGGGCTACGGCATTGCCAAGCCCATGCCAGAAGAAAAAGTCATACCCTGGTATCAGGGCTGGTGCTATCCAGAGGAATGGCAACAAGCTTCGGAGGACAAGAACGGGCCGGAAGAATCTATATTGGTCGCAGAAGTGGAGCATCGAGCCTGGATGCGCTCGTTTACTCGTTATACCGATGAAGATCCGTCACAGCTGCCTGAGATGAACTCCTCAAGCTGTGCCTTTGGCCGCTGGTGTCAGACCGAGGCATTCAGTAAATACGGCGAAAACCCGCTGTTCACCGAGGTCGTTGCCACCCATCACCAGTTGCACATGGTTGCCCGTGAATTACTGAGCCAACCCGCCGACAAGCGAGACCTGCAGACACTGGAACAAATCAGTCGACAACTGCTTGCTCTGCTGAGACGTCTTCCCGTTCGCTCAGGCTCTGTCTGAGTTTCGGCAAATCCCGGCGGTTCAGGTACAGTAGCGCTCTTTGGGTTCGTGATCAGAGCTGCTATGAAAATTGACCATCTGCGTAAACTGCATCAGAAAAAATACCGCCAGGAAAGCGGGCTGTTTCTGATCGAAGGGGAACACCTGCTGCTGGAACTTGAGCGCACCGCCCTCGACGGCTGCACCATTTACGTTACCGAACGCCATAAAGCATGGCAGTCCCGCTTTCCGGTCAAACTCATCAGCGAACGCCAGATGGCGCAAACGTCGGAAACCCGTTCTCCACAGGGGCTGCTTGCGACAGTGCCCACGGATGCCTTGTCTCGGTCCACGCTGGCACTCACGTCAGATTCTGACGCCAAAGCAACTGAACGCTGTATTTATCTTTACGAAGTTCAAGATCCGGGAAACCTCGGTACCATACTCAGAACATTGGCCTGGTTTGGCAACTGGCGCTGTCTGCTCAGCCCCAACAGCGTCGATCCATTCAACAGCAAGGTCATCCGCAGCAGCATGGGCGCTATTTTTCACGTGCCACTGGAACTCGGCGTGCCACTGGAAGCCATCGAACAAAGATTCAGCAGTGTCGCCACACTGGATATGAATGGAAAACCGCTCACGGAAGCTGCCAGCCAAACTCACGATTGCCTGGTGTTCGGCAACGAAGCGAGAGGGGTTCCACAACAGGCACTGCCGGATTCGGTGGCGCCTTACACCATTCCGGGTAGTGGGTTGATTGAATCTCTGAACCTGGCGTCTGCCGTCAACATGGCAGTGTACGAACTATCCCGCTGAGGACGTTTGCCGGAGAAAACGGCGTGCTTCGCAAGAAAAGCACTTCCATTCACTGTGCAGCTGCTCCATCGGCTGTTCCAGACTGGCGATGACAGATGTCGTTGAAGACAGCTGATCCACTTTCTCCATCGCACGGTCGAGATTTGCCGCCGCAGCAGCCAGAGTGGTCGCCTTCACGGAGCTGGCATCGGTCTGCAAGCCACTGACGAGGATACGAGCACTCTTCCATTGGCCAGATTTGACTGCCTGCACCAGCAGCTTCATATCGGCTTCGTGCTGATCGAGGATCAGTTGCAGTGCGCTGGAGAATGCCAGTAACTTGCCGTTGAACCCCTGCTCAGCGGCATTAGCATCGTAGCGCTGGAGTTCCTTCCCCTGACCACGACCCTTGCCATTCGGCGTCACAACACCATCTGACGACCCGGTCGTAGCCGAACCAGATAACTGCGACGACAATTCAGAGCGATCATCGACAGTAGCGACCGTCCGGGCCAAAAAACGCGACAACACCTGCCCCAGCTCGCGAACCTTGATGGGTTTGGTGATGTGTTCGTCCATGCCGGAATCCAGACTTTCAACGCGATGCTGATCTGAAGCGTGGGCGGTCATGGCAATAATCGGAACATGGAAGCGATTGGACTCTCTTGCACGAATCAGGCGAGTGGCCTCAAGACCATCCATCACCGGCATCTGAACATCCATCAAAATAGCGTCGAAACGTTGGTGGCGGGTGATTTCCACCGCCTCTCGTCCATTCACGCACAACTCGACGGCCAGATTCAGTTTCTCCAGCATGTGTATGGCGATGGTCTGATTCACCATATTGTCTTCGACCAGAAGCACTGTCTGGCCGGAAAACGTCACATCTTCCTGTAATAAAGGTTGTATGGCGACCGGTGTATCGCTCGGTGACAAGGGCAAGCGCACCGTGAAGCAGCTACCAACACCCGGTTCGCTGTCAAGCTGTATCGTTCCCTGCATCAAATCGATCAGTTTGTGGGTGATCGACAAGCCCAACCCGGTTCCACCGTAGTTGCGCGTGACGGAACTGTCCGCCTGATCAAAGGCGTTAAACACCACCTCCTGTTGCTCAGGGGTCATTCCAACGCCAGAATCCTGAACAGAGATACGGTAGTTTTCTTCTTCCAGCTCAAGGCGAATGGCCACGTCACCCTGATGAGTGAACTTGATGGCATTGGACACCAGATTATAGATAACCTGACGTAAACGCATTGCATCCCCCTCAATGCTGGCGGGGACAGAATCGGGGATTTGCAAATTCAGTGAGAGGTTTTTCTTGGCCGCCGCGGCGCCAAAAGTTGCCGGCACCTGATTCAACACGGAAACCAGATTCATGGGCTCGATATTGAGTTCCATTTTGCCCGCTTCGATCTTGCTGAAATCCAGAATGTCATTAACAACTTCCAGCAAATGCTCGCCGGATTCAGCCGCTGTCGACAGCAAGCCGCGCTGATGGTCACTCAGTTCCGTGTCCTCCAGCAAGCTGATGATGCCCAACACCCCATTCAGTGGGGTGCGAATTTCATGACTCATGTTGGCTACGAAATCTGACTTTGCTTTTACCGCTGCCAACGCCTGATCGCGTGCTCGGGACAAATCCTGGGTGCGACGCAGCACCTCCTGCTCCAGACCATCGGAAATTTCTCTCAATTCCTGGTTGATCAGGTACAGCTCGGTACTCTTCTGATTGAGAATCTGCTCGGCCTGCTTGCGGGCATTTTTTTCCCGTTCATAGCGGCGTTTCAGCAACTCATAATCACCCATACGCATATCCATAATGTTGATGGATTGGCTTCAACTGCGCATCAACTCCTGCAGTAACAGGAAGTTCTGCGGACACATTCAGCCTCATCTCAGTTTGCACCCATATAGTGCCCAGTACCAGTATCGGAACGCTGCCCGAAAACCGCAGAACCTCCAGCAAAGCTTGGACTATCAATACCGATTTTGCCGCGCCAATGACGAAAAACCCTGTCGAACCAGCGACGGAATCAATTCATTACTCTCCGTAAACCAAACCATGAAATTGATCATTGCTGCCTTGCAACTTCTGCGTAACAATACGCCCCTTTTTTCGCTGGCGTCATTCCGCATCATTTTTTCCGGTTTTATCAGGATATTTTTCAGGCAGCTTGATCAACGTATCTGACGTTGAAACGCCTGTTGACGTATCTGCCAGCGCCGAAAATTTCGATCCAAGAAAGCAGCCGTACAACCGAGATCTCAGGAGTCACAGCATGACCTCTCGTACCGAACTGGCGAACGCAATCCGTGCGCTGAGTATGGACGCCGTTCAGAAAGCCAAATCCGGACACCCTGGCGCCCCAATGGGCATGGCCGACATCGCCGAAGTTCTATGGAACGACTTCCTGAAACACAACCCGAGCAACCCGGATTGGGCTGACCGCGACCGTTTCATTCTGTCGAATGGCCACGGCTCCATGCTGATTTACTCGTTGCTGCACCTTAGTGGCTACGACCTGAGCATCGACGACCTGAAAAACTTCCGTCAATTGCACAGCAAAACGCCAGGTCACCCGGAATACGGCTACGCGCCGGGCGTTGAGACCACGACAGGCCCTCTGGGTCAGGGCATTGCCAATGGCGTGGGTATGGCGGTGGCTGAAAAAGCCCTGGCAGCCCAGTTCAATCGCGACGGCCACGACATTGTTGACCACCACACCTACGTGTTTATGGGCGACGGCTGCATGATGGAAGGCATCTCGCACGAAGCTTGCTCTCTGGCTGGCACTTTGGGCCTTGGCAAGCTGATCGTGTTCTACGATGACAACGGCATTTCCATTGATGGCGAAGTTGAAGGCTGGTTCACCGACGATACCGTCAAGCGTTTCGAGTCTTACGACTGGCAGGTGATTCCTCGTGTAAACGGCCACGACCCGGAAGAAATTCGTCAGGCAATCGAAACCGCACGCGAAAACACCGAACAGCCGACCCTGATTTGCTGCAAGACCATCATTGGTTTTGGCTCTCCAAACAAGGAAGGCAAGGAAGACTGTCACGGCGCACCTCTGGGCGACGATGAAATTGCACTGACCCGCGAGCGTCTGGGCTGGAACCATGGCCCATTCGATGTTCCTGCCCATGTTTACGCAGGCTGGGATGCCAAGACCCGTGGTCGCGTAGCCGAGTCCGAGTGGGATCACAAGTTTGACGCCTATCAGGCAGCCCATCCTGAACTGGCGGCTGAATTCAAACGTCGCATGAGCGGTGAACTGCCAGTAGATTTCTCGGAAAAAGCTGCAGCTTACATCACAGAGTGTCAGGAGAAAGGCGACACCATCGCCAGCCGCAAGGCTTCACAAAACACTCTCAATGCATTTGGGCCGTTGCTGCCTGAATTGCTGGGCGGCTCTGCAGATTTGGCGGGTTCCAACCTCACGCTTTGGTCTGGTTCACAGGGCATCAGTGACGTTGATGCCGACGGAAACTACCTGTTCTACGGAGTACGTGAATTCGGCATGAGCGCCATGATGAACGGTATTGCCCTGCACAAAGGCTTCGTTCCTTACGGTGCAACCTTCCTGATGTTCATGGAATATGCCCGTAACGCCGTCCGTATGGCAGCGTTGATGAAGCAACGCGCTATTTTCGTTTACACCCACGACTCCATCGGTCTGGGCGAAGATGGCCCGACCCACCAACCGGTTGAGCAAGTCGCTAATCTGCGCATGACGCCAAACCTGAATACCTGGCGCCCTTGTGATGCCGTGGAAAGTGCTGTTGCCTGGAAGTCGGCCATTGAGCGTAACGATGGCCCAACTGCTCTGGTGTTCTCCCGTCAGGGATTGCCGCATCAGGCTCGTACAGAGCAACAAGTGGCTGATATTGCACGTGGTGGCTACATCCTGAAGGATTGCGAAGGCACACCGGATGCGATCCTGATCGCGACCGGCTCCGAAATATCACTGGCAATGGAAGCGGCCAGTCAGATGGGTGACAAAGCTATCCGTGTGGTTTCCATGCCCAGCCCCGAATTGTTTGTGCAGCAGGATACTGACTACCAGCAAACAGTACTGCCCTCCTCTGTTCAGGCGCGTGTCGCGATTGAAGCTCAGCATAAGGACTACTGGTACAAGTTTGTCGGTTTGAATGGTGCTGTTATTGGTATGGATACCTTTGGTGAATCCGCACCTGCGGGCGATCTGATGAAGCACTTTGGCTTCACGGTAGAGTCCGTTATAACCGCAGCACTTGGTATTATTGACAAATAAGCCAGTTTTGAATTCAAAGATGACTTTGATCAGTTTTTCATCTTAATTTAATCATATTTGTGACAATATAAGCCGGTATGGTAATCCAACCGGCTTTTTTGTTGCCTTGCATTCACGTGTATTGCCAGCAACAGCCGAGGTTCGGTACTTAAATTCACAAACAGCGTGTTGAAAGTCGGGAGACATGCAGCTGGAGCGCTAAATGACAGACACGACTCAAATTGAACCCGGTATCAGTTCCGATCAGGCACTGACCCACACCTTTCGTTTCGACCAATTCAAGGTTCGCGGAGCCACTCATCTCGAAACCGAATTCACCATTGACCAGGCGGGCAACTGGACATCAACCAGCAAAGTGCTGACCAAAGACATCCGATTCAAGCCCTGTGTGACTCTGTTCGTGGAGTTCTTTCTGGAGACAGATGGGCCGTTTCCGGATCCGGTTGGCAAACCGCCGACGGACTGGCATCCAAAGGAAATCTGGCAAGAAGACTTTAGCAAGAAAGAAGAAAAGACCGTAAAAAGCCAGGGGCAGCATGACTATCTGGCTGCAAATTTTCAGCAGCTGGCCAATCAGGCTCAGGCCCGTCTGAAAATGCGGGTCAAGAAGCGCCCTGGGTTACTCGATAAACTGACGAAGTCCTGATTTCTCTGGATTTTGCCAGGCAAGCGCTGTCAAACTCCCCACTACTGACTGGCAGTGGGGAGTTTGACCGGGCTGATTAAAGGACGTATCCGAGAAGCACAAAGACCGCCAGTCCGCTGCCACTCAGTACCAGAGTTGGCCCCTTCAGTTTGGGCGCCATAATCCCCAGATACAGTCCTGACAGCATGATCAGAATCAAGCCGGCAGCGAGCAACTGTTCAACGAATCGGAACACCACCGGACCATGTCCTTTATGCAGCTCGATTAATCCGGCAATCAGGCTTGGTTCAATTTTGGTGATTTTCACACCATTGTCCGCTGGTTCCAGCAAATAGTGTGTGCTGCTGGTCGGCCTGGTATAGAGTCGCTCACCTTTAACCTTGACGTAATCGAAGCTGAATGAAATTCCTGCTTGCTGCAAAAGCCCGGAAACGTCTTTCTCCAGGTCATTACTTTTTCCATTCAACTGGACATCCTGCAATTGGGTAACCGGCGTTTTCACCATCTCCCCCTTGATACCCAACAAATACAAACCACCTGTCAAAGCCATGACCAGAATAAAGGGTGCAAAGAAAGCAGCCAGATATAAGTGTATTGAAACCAGTAACTTACGCGACACTGTGATCTCCAAAGAGTAAAAGGAACAAGATTATCAGTCATGCTGAATCGATACCCGCATATGGGCGGTTTATACTGTCGATCAGTACCAACTTTTCCGAACGGCAACGCCCGACCCCGTCGAGCAAGAGCGAGCATTATATGAGCCACCACCCATTGTTGACAGATACCAGTATCCCGGTTTCGGTAACGCTGGCAGCCACCATCGGCCTGAATGAGGCGGTGTTGCTGACGGTCATCAATCAGGTAGCACTGGGCCAGCCTGCACAACAAATCGTGGTACGACGCGACTTGCTTCGACAGCTGATGCCGTTTTGGGACGACCTTACCATTCGCCAGACACTGACCGCATTGTGTGACAAAGGTTTACTGGTGCTTTCCGGCCCAATGTACCCGGAAGCTCGCGAGCTACATTTGGCCTTTGTACAAGAGCAAACTGCTCCTGTTCCTTCACCATCACGACCGGCTCCGGTTTTCACTCGCCAGCCGGATTCTCATCAGCCTGGCCATTTGCAGCCAACCGCTGAAGCGTATTCTGGAACAATGAATCGGAACGCCCATCATCATTCACATGTCCAGGAAACCAGCACCGCTGGCCAGCCCCCAGACTCGAGAACCGGGACTGTTCAAGTCAGCGACTGGAAACCGTCGGAAGATACGCTGAAACGGTTACAACAGCATGGAATACCTGCGTCTTTTTCCTGGGCACAGCTGGATACCTTTTTGCTTCAGTCACAAGAGCGCGGCCAGAACCGAAATGACTGGAACACCCGCTTCTTTCGCCACGTAAAAAGCCAGTGGGTATTCACACAGAATGATGCCCAGCGCCAAAAAAATCGCTATGAGTCCGCCACTTTTCAGGTGACTCAGGATGAACCCAAACCGATTAACGGCCAATGGCGCCCCAGTTCGGATGCCATGCAAATTCTGCAACGCTCCGGGGTTGATCCCCAATTTATTGAAGACGCTATACCGGAATTTGTCCTTTACTGGTCTGAACGCGGCGAAGCCCACAAAACCTGGAACAGCAAGTTTATCCAGCACATAAGGCAGCAGTGGGCCCGATACAGCGCCTCGCTGGAACATTCGAACCTGCCGCTGCCGATTTCATCCGATTGGCAGCCCGCCGCTGACTGCTTTGACATCCTGGCCATGGCGCATATCGACCCTGAATTTGCCCGATCGCGTGTCGCCGAGTTCGTACTCTACTGGCGCGACTCCGGTCAGGTTCACAACAGCTGGAACAGCCGCTTCCTGCAGTACATCAAACAACAGTGGGCCAGCCAGCTGGCCAGACCGGAGACTCAAAACGATGGACAACGCTCTGCTGAACCGGACTACTCAACAGCTGCAGCCAGCCTCCAGCGACTCAACGATACCGACTGGTGAACGGCGTCAGGCAACAGTCGATCAGAAGACCGCCATCAACCAGATCTTTGAGCTGTTTCGGTTCAATTACCACAACCAGTTTCTGAAGGCCTTTCCCGATCACGGCACCCTGATCACGGCCAAAAAACTCTGGTCGGGGTTGCTGCTGGAATATGCACCGGAGGTCATCATGCAAGCGGCTGAACGCGCCGTGAAGGAGTCCAGCTACCTGCCGAATGTACATGAAGTTATTCGTCGCTGTGATCCAGCCGGTAGCATGGGGCTACCAGCAGTACACGCCGCGTATGTTGAAGCCTGTCGTGCACCTTCACCCAAGCAGGAATACCCCTGGAGTCATCCGGCGGTCTATTACGCCGGTCGTGCCAGTGACTGGTATTTTCTCGCCAATACCCCGGAAGCCCAGGCTTTCCCGGTATTTGAACGCAATTACCAGATTCTGCTGGGGAGAATTCAACAGGGCGAAGACATCAGTCTTGAAGTAGACAAGGCCTTGCCGGAAACCATCGAACAACCACTGGCAAGGGAGGAACAGCGCCAACGGATGTCAGCGCTCAAAAATACGCTCTGAGCATGCGCCCAGAGCAAAAAAGTCAGCAGTAAAAGACAGCGGATCAGTTACCCACCCGATAGAACTGCTCTGTATCCGGCTCGTTATTCAGAGCAGGCAGAAGCTCATCCAGCTCAGCGGGTGCCTCTGTTACCTGATGATCCGAGTTGATGCCCAGTTTGCGGAACAACGCCTGATCCTTGTTGGCCGCCGGATTCGGTGTCGTCAACAGGCACTCGCCATAGAAGATGGAGTTGGCACCCGCGAAGAAACACATCGCCTGCATTTCTTCGGTCATCTGCTCACGTCCCGCACTGAGTCGGACGTGGGACTTTGGCATCAGGATACGGGCGACCGCGATGGTACGAATAAAGTCCAGCGGATCGACATCAGCCTCACCTTCCAGCGGCGTACCTGCGACTTTCACCAGCTGGTTAATCGGCACAGAATCCGGATGCTGAGGCAGATTTGCCAGCTGTTGCAACAAACCGGCACGATCCTTATGGCTTTCCCCCATACCCAGAATTCCGCCGGAGCAGACTTTCATTCCTGCCTTGCGAACGTTATCCAGCGTTTCCAGACGATCCCCATAACTACGAGTGGTAATGATCTCACCGTAATAATCTGGAGAGGTATCCAGATTGTGGTTGTAATAGTCCAGACCGGCTTCGGCCAGGCGTCCTGCCTTATCATGATCCAGCATGCCCAGTGTCATACAGGTTTCCAGTCCCAGCTCTTTGACACCTTTGACCATCGCCAGCACGTAAGGCATGTCACGTTCTTTTGGAGAACGCCACGCTGCGCCCATACAGAAGCGATCAGAGCCAGCGGCCTTGGCTGCCCTGGCCTTCTCGATCACGGCTTCCACTTCCATCAGCTTCTCGCGTTCAAGACCGGTGTCGTACCGTGCGCTCTGTGGACAGTATTTGCAGTCTTCAGGACAGGCCCCGGTCTTGATCGACAACAGTGTACTGACCTGAACAGCATTGGGATCAAAATGCTGGCGATGAACCATCTGAGCGCGAAACAGCAGATCGTTAAACGGGGTTTCCAGCAACGACTGGATTTCTTCCAGGCCCCAATCATGACGGGTTTCAGATACGGTGGCGGTATTCAGATTCAACATCGTCTCCATGGCGAATCGCGCTCAGTTATGCAAACCCTGATCATGGACAAGCCTGCCATGTAGTCGCAAGAATCAGCCAAAGGTCTGATAACAATTGCTCAGCAATCAATCAGCAAGCTACCCGACACCGCCATAGAGGCTCCAATCCAACGCCATAGTCACCCATACCCATACAGGAATCTCCCTGCAAATCAGCAAAGGGGTGAGACATCTGAATTTTCCAGCATCTTGCCACTCTGATTTCGGAAGCGACCAACCTCGAACACTATAATTTTTGAATAACGCACTGGAAAAGGAATCGATACCATGACTATTGCCGTATTGGGTGGCGGTATTATTGGCGTATCCACCGCCTGGAATCTGGCACAAAGCGGGCATCAGGTTGTCATCATTGATCAACAACCCACCGTGGCCATGGAAACCAGCTTCGCCAACGCCGGCATGCTGTCTTTTGGTTACGCAAGTCCGTGGGCAGCGCCCGGTATTCCACGCAAGGCACTGACCTGGATGATGCAGGAGCTGTCGCCCGTTCACATCCAGCCCAGCGAAATCACTGTACCAACCTTGAGCTGGCTACATCGTATGTGGGGGCAGTGCAATGCCAGGGCTTATGACCACAACAAGCACCTGCTGCTGGGGTTGGCCGAATACAGTCGCAAGTGCTTTGTCGAATTGCGCAAAAAGCGGCGACTGGAGTTTGATGAACGTCAGCTCGGAACCATCGAACTGTTCCGCGACCCGCAAAAAATGGACGATATCGAAGCCGATCTGAACGCCTTGCGGGACCTTGGCATCGAAACAGAACGGCTGGATCGCAAATCAGTCCTCAATGTCGAACCCGGCCTTGAATCAGCTCAGAACAAGTTCGTTGGCGGTTTGAGGTTTCCCAACGACAATACAGGTGACTGCCATCGGTTTGCGCACGAGCTGATGCGTGAATGCCGCACTCTGGGCGTGTCTTTTCAGGGCAACACGCGTATCGAGCGTCTGGAATCTGACGGTAAGCGTATTCAGTCAGTTATCACAGATCAGGGAACAATACAGGCAGACACATTCGTCGTCGCCATGGGCAGTTACTCCCCCTTGCTGTTACAGCCTCTGGGTATCCGTTTGCCGGTCTATCCGATCAAGGGCTACTCAATGACGCTCCCGATCAAGAACCCGGAGCACGCACCCAGATCAACCGTCATGGATGAAGCCTACAAGGTAGCGATTACTCGCTTCGACGACAGGATACGCGTCGGCGGTACCGCAGAAGTAGCCGGATACAATCTGGATCGGCCAGAAAGCCGCCGCCATATTACCGAATTTGTGGTCAGCGACCTGTTCCCCGAAGGAGGTGATCTCGACAATGCCGAGTTCTGGACGGGGTTACGGCCAATGACTCCAGACAGCTTGCCTGTACTCGGCAAGACCCCATTCGACAACCTGTTCCTTAACACCGGACACGGAACCCTTGGTTGGACACTGTCACAGGCCAGCGGAAAGCTGGTGTCCGACATCATAAACGAGCGCCAGACCGAACTGGATGTGACAGGCCTGACCCTGGAGCGGTATTTGTAGCCTGTCAGAATCCCAGCGGCAGGCCCAACAACATCCAGAGAATCAACAGTGACAACCACCCCAGCAGCAGCGCTACAGAATACGGCAGCATCATCGCCATTAACGTCCCGACACCGGCAGTCGGTTGATATCGTTGAACAAAGGCCAGGACCACGCCGTAGTACGGCATCAGCGGGGTGATGATGTTCGTGCTACTGTCGCCAATTCGGTAAGCCAGCTGGGTGGCTTCCGGACTCACATCAAGCAGATAAAACATTGGTACAAAGACGGGGGCTATCAGTGCCCACTTGGCCGAAGCACTACCAATCAGGAGGTTAATCAGTGCTGCCATCAGCACAAATCCAACCAGCAGAGTTACCGGCCCCAGCGAGAATCCAGCCAAACCATCAGCCCCTGTGATCGCCAGAATGACGCCCAGATCTGTCCATTGAAAGGCTGCAACAAACTGGGCGGCAAAAAACATCAAAACCAGATCCCCCGCCATGCCTGACATACTGGTTTCCATCGCCGCCACGATGTCTCGATGACTCTCAAAGGCCCTGGTGACTCGCCCGTAGAGAATGCCCGCCAATCCCGCGTACAAGGCGATCAATACGACAATGCCACTGGTAAAAGGTGAACGAATGATGGAACCGGTTTCTGAATGTCGCAGCCAGCCCATTTCAGGAACCAGTGCAATCAGCAGTACCGCAAGCGTGGCCAGCGTCATCCAGCCAACGGCAGCCAGCCCTCGTTTCTCATGGGCATTCAAGCTTCCACTTTCCGTCGTCAACGCGGCCCCGGACGATTTCTCCGGATCGGTAAAACGACGCGCCAATATTGCTTCGGTCACCCAGGTGCCGATGATCGCTACCAAAGCAGTTGATGCCAAAATAAAGTAGTAATTGGCCGTTGGCAGAACCTCATAACCCTCTGCTATGCCCTGAATGGCCTCGGTAGAAATGCCAGCCAAAATGGCATCCAGTGGGCCAATCAGTAAATTGGCGCTGTAACCGCCAGAAACCCCGGCAAATGCAGCGGCAATGCCCAACAACGGCGATCGTCCCATTTGGGCAAACAACATGGCCGCGATTGGAATCAACACAACGTAGCCAGCATCAGCCGCCAGACTCGACTGCACTCCCGCGAACACCACGACAAAGGTCAACAAGCGTTCAGGAGCAATCAGCACCAACTGGCGCAATAAGGCAGACATCAAGCCGGAGCGCTCAGCAATCCCCAGTCCCAACATCGCGACCAGCACCGTTCCCAACGGTGCAAAGCCGGTGAAGTTTTTTACCATATGTGTGATAAACCACTGCACACCATCCCGGCTCAGCAGGTTATTGGTTGTGACTTGCTCCCCACTCACTGGATGCACAGCCGACCAGCCAAACCAGGTGCCCAGCAGGGAAAAGGCCATCACCAGCACCAGAAAATAGAGGAATAACCAGGCCGGATGAGGCAGACGATCCCCGGCTTTTTCGAGGCGTTCCAACCAGACAATCCAGCGAGATTCAGAGGTCATATGGCCTACCTGTTATGTCGTAGAGACTATCGTCGAGAAATATGGTCAAGAGAGAAACCAGACTACCGGATCCAGCGTCTGATCCACAGCGGTACCTGACAAGGATGTCAGTCGAGATAGAAATTGTCGGGTCTGGCTGGCTCAGGCAGCGGTAACCCCAGCCCTTCTGCAATGCTGATATCGTTGACACGGCACAACGTTGCCAATGGCAAGTGGTTCAGAGCCTGACCAAAAGGCTGTTCAAGCTCTTCCGACAAGGCATCCAGACCAAAAAACGTATAGCCCAGAATCAGGGTAAACAGCGGCGTCAACAACCCCATTGACCCCACCAGACCGAAGGGCAGTAAAAAGCAGTACAAGTAAACGATGCGATGGGTCAACAGGCGATACGCGAATGGCAGCGGCGTAGTGAGTAATCGCTCACAACCAGACTGGGTATTGGTTAACTGATTGAGATAATGCTCCAGCATCTGTACACCAATGCTGTCCAGGCGACCGTCTCGATAATTGCGTTCCAGTATCTTTCCAGCCTGAGCCAAGGAAAACGTGGTGAGTTTCTGCCCATCAGCAAGCGAAACCGATTGTTCATTCAGCCACTGATCCAGCCATTCGGGTGTGGATTCTTCCCTCAGCTCGCAGCGCAAAGCATGATAGTGGGCCTTCACCCACAACAAGAGTTCACTGCGATCAACGCTGTCCGGCCCCAACAGAATGGACGATGTTCGAACCAGCGAACGAACATCTCGAATCCCGTCTCCCCACAGTGTTCGCCCCTCCCACCATCGGGCATAACAAGCCTGGTTACGAAAACCGAGGAAAATAGACAGTGCCAGGCCCAACAAGGCGAACGGTGCAACTGTGTACCCGGCGAGATTCGCCAGATGCTCACCGTGCAGCAGAGTAACCAAAGAGGAAAAAAGCGCCAGTGCTAACAGCGGACGTGCAATCACCGGCAAGATGGATCCTCGCCAGGCAAACAGCAGCCTTAGCGCCCCGGGGTTTTCACGAACGATCAAGGTCTTGCCCTTGTAGTGTTAAAACCAATCTGCGGGAACCACCATTGTCACGATGCTCCCCCAGATAGATACCTTGCCACGTACCCAAATTGAAACGGCCATCCGTCACCGGCAGAGTGACGCTGTTTCCCAACAAGCTGGCCTTCAGATGCGCGGGCATGTCGTCACTGCCTTCCAGGGTATGTCGATAGTAGGATTCGTTTTCTCGCACGTTGCGATTAAACCAGGACTCAAAATCCATCCTCACTGTCGGGTCGGCGTTTTCGTTAATCGTGAGTGAGGCCGATGTGTGCTGAATGAATACGTGCAACAAGCCCACTGACACATGTGCCAGCTCGGGCAAGGCCTGCGCGATTTCATCGCTAATCAAATGAAAGCCCCGGCTTCGTGCGCGTAACTGTATCTCCCTCTGCAGCCACATCAGGATTTTCCTCCCTCGGAATCTGCTTTTTCAGCATCATCCGGCTCAGAAGCCGTGTCTTTATTCTGGGAATCAGCCTCTGGGGTTGAATCCGTCGTGATTTCATCCACGGCCTTCGCAGACTGATCCGCTTCCTGGCTTCCAGATGCCGTGTTGTCCTTAAATTCCGCTTTCGTTTCGTCTGCACCATGGCTATCAGACGGAGTCATGCGTTCTATTCCGGTTTGAGATTCAACCTGGCCTAAACCGGGTTGTGAGTCGTTACAGGTTACATCCGGATTTGGTGGCTCTTCGGAAGGTTGCAGCTGTGCAATTGCCTGACGCAAGTCGCTTTGGGATGCCGGTTTCTCCAGCACAACAATACCCGCGTCCCTGACTGTCTGATTTTCCAATGAGGCAGTATGGGAAGCCAGAATAATGGCGTCAATTTCTTCGTTCAGCGCTTGCCAAACGGCAACGATCGCTGCCAGCCCCATCGGCTTCTCATCACCACCATTGTCGGCAATCACTAGCTTGGGACGCCAGCCATCATCCAGTAAACACAAACCGGCCCAACGCGTTTCAGCCGCCTGGACCTGACATCCCCACTGCCCCAAAACAGAACTCAAGGCCCCGCGAACACTGGCGTCAGGCTCAATCAACAGAACTTCCAGACCGTTGAATGACTGAATCACAGTCGCAGCGGGACGCTGAGGTAATTGCGCCGGGTCACCGGATTTAAGGGTCAAACGCACACGCGAACCCTTGCCCGGTTCTGAGTCAAAATCGAAACCGATACCTTGCAATTCACACAAGCGATTGGCCAGGGTCAGACCCAGCCCAAGGCCCTTTTGGTGACCTGTTTCTCCATGCTCAACCTGAACAAATTCCTCAAAAATGCGAGCCATGTCAGTTTTGGCGACACCACAGCCAGAATCTTCGATCACAATTTCCAGCTGAGCACTGTCCTGCTTACGGAACGCAACACTGACTTCTCCAGACTGGGTGTAACGCACTGAGTTACATACAATATGATCCATAACTCGTCCAATAAGTAGCGGATCGACCTCAGCCACATCGTCGTTTTTAATTACCCGAAAGCCCAATCCTTTCGACTGGGCCTCTCGCCGATAACGCCCCAGGATTTCTTGAAGCACATCGCCCAGCGCAACATGTTCGGGTTTGGGAACAACAGCCTGACGATCCAGCATGGACAAATCCGACAAGCTCTTGAGCAAACCTTCTATCGCCACGGTACTGCCTTCCAGAAGACTGACCAATTCCCGGCCACGTGCCGTCGAGAGATGCCTCGGCAGCTGTTCCAGCTGCAATCCGAAAGCCTGCAAAGGCTGATGAAGATCGTTGCTGACCGCTCCCAGCAAGCGCGCACGCGCCTGAACGGAATTCTGATGCTGCTGTTTCAGATGCTCATTTTCGAGATTCAGCCGAATGCTGTTGAAACGACGAACAGAAAGCAGCTTCGCGGCTCCCACTCCAGCCATCAGCATTAATGGCAGCAACAGGGTTGACCAGCTTCCAACAGGCCCCTGAACCAGCCAGAACAAACTGAAACTACCCAATACCAGAGCGTTAAACACCATCCCATGAATGGCAAACACCGATAGCAACTCGGCACTGACCACGGCCCAGCACAACAGCAAAGACGCCATCAACCAGTAACCTTCGTCCCCGGTACCGCGCAGAAACAACACGGATGGCAAAGCCCAGTAGAACGCCCAGCCAAACAACATCAACAGACTGATCCAGAGCCAGATCATGGGAGAGACGCGATCACCGATAAAATGAAAGACCAACCGCAGCCCGGCTGACATCAGTCCCAGCACGGCGGCTCCCATCAGCCAGATCACATCCAGCGCTGTATCAGGAATCAGGGAAGTACGGAATAGCCAATACACCAGCAGGGCCATCAGAACACTGGCAATCGGGAAAAAGGCAGAGGCTTTGGCAGCCGCAGGAATCAGGGTGTCATCCATAAAGGACGCCAGTGGATCACCACGGTACGGGCGCATCCACGTTTCAATCATCCCTTTCAAAACAGCTCCTTAACTCAAATTGACACCGGCAAACCGGCGGAATTGCACCGCCAGAGTCAGTCTGCGGTGCCCCACGACTCAGGTCAGCGCATTGGTGGCATACCACCGAAGCCACCTGGAGGCATACCGCCACCAGGACCGCCCGGGCCACCCATTGATCCCATCGAGCGCATCATCTTCTTCATGCCGCCCTTGCCGGTCATTTTCTTCATCATCTTCTGCATTTGCTTGTGCTGCTTCAGCACACGATTCACATCCTGAATCTCGGAGCCGGAGCCACGGGCGATACGCTTCTTGCGAGACCCATTGATCTTGTCCGGGAAGCGACGTTCATCCGGCGTCATGGAGAAAATAATGGCCTCCATTTGCTTCATCTGACCTTCAGCAGCGTTGGTTTGCTGCGCCATCTGTCCCAGGTTGCCCATGCCGGGCAACTTGTCGAGCATGCCGGTCAGACCGCCCATTTTTTTCATTTGCTGCAACTGATCGAGGAAATCTTCCAGATCAAAACCCTTGCCGGTCTTGATCTTCTTCGCCAGCTTGTCTGCCTTGGTTTTGTCGATCTTGCGTTCAGCTTCCTCGATCAGGGTCAGAACGTCACCCAGATCCAGAATCCGGGAAGCAACACGATCGGGATGGAACGGCTCAAGGGCATCGGTTTTTTCACCCATACCCATGAACTTGATCGGCTTGCCTGTTACGTGACGGACCGACAAGGCCGCACCACCACGGGCGTCACCGTCGGCCTTGGTCAGAACCACACCGGTCAGCGGCAGGGCATCGTTGAAGGCTTTCGCTGTATTGGCCGCATCCTGACCTGTCATGGCATCCACCACGAACAGCGTCTCAATCGGGTTGATACCGGCGTGCAGATCCTTGATTTCCGTCATCATCTCTTCGTCGATAGCGAGACGACCAGCGGTATCCACCAGCAGTACATCCGCATGCGCCTTCCTGGCAGCATCAATAGCAGACCGGGCAATCGCCAGCGGCTTGTCGCTGGCAGAAGATGGGTGGAACAAGGCGCCAACATCGTTGGCCAGTGTTTCCAATTGCTTGATCGCCGCCGGACGGTAAACGTCAGCAGAAACCACCATGACTTTTTTCTTTTCGCGCTCAGCGAGGAACTTCGCCAGTTTACCGACCGTGGTGGTCTTACCAGCACCTTGCAGACCCGCCATCAGCACAACGGCTGGAGGCTGAGTCGCCAGATTCAGCTGCTCATTGGCTTCCCCCATGACTGCCTGAAGTTCTTCATGGACAATCTTCAGGAACACCTGGCCCGGATTCAGGCTTTTCAGCACCTCGGTGCCAATCGCTCGAGCCTTGACCTGATCCGTGAATGCCTTGACCACGGGCAACGCCACGTCAGCCTCAAGCAACGCCATCCGTACTTCGCGCACGGTTCCCTTGATATTGTCTTCGGTGAGCTTGGCCTGTCCCGAAATACTCTTCAGGGCGCTGCCAAGGCGGTCGGTCAAACTCTCAAACATGTTGGATAACTCAATAAACGGAGCAAAGCGCGCAGTATAGCGCGTTGGCTGGCTGCCCCCAAACCACGGGGTGGAATTGTCCAAAAGCAAATCCATGATGGCTTTACTTTCGTCATTTCAGCGCTTGTGCGACACTCTCCGGGTCTTTCTGGAACCCCTGCTATGACTGAGCTTATCGTTGCATTACTGGCCGCTGCACTGTATCTCGCCTGCGCCTGGCGACAGTGGCAAACCATCGAAGGAAATCGCCCGGCCAATCGAGGCCAGGTTTTGACGCTTGCGATGCTGGCATCGCTGCTGCATCTGGGCTATCTGCTTGCCGATACACTGGTCACTACGTCAACCGCACACAGCTTCAACTTTGCGTTCTTCCACATTGGTTCGGTCATCGGTCTGGTCATTGTGCTGCTGCTGTTGTTTTCAAGCTGGAAGAAGCCGGTCGAGAACCTGTTTGTAGGGCTGTTCCCCATGATTGCATTGGTCATTGTGGTGGCAGCGATTTCGGATCAGCACCTGACGCTGGATAACCTCAGCTATGCACTGGCCTGGCACATACTGCTGTCGATCATTGCCTACAGCGTTTTTGTAATCGCTGCGGTGCAATCGGTGTTGCTCTATTTACAGGATCGCCACTTGCGCAAACACCAGACACGCGGGCTGATTCAGGCACTGCCGCCACTGCAGACCATGGACCTGCTACTGTTCGAAATGATCTGGCTGGGCATGATCACCCTGACTGCCGCATTCGCCATTGGCTGGCCTGCGGTGGAAGATCTGAAGGCACAACATCTGATTCATAAAGTGGTGTTCGCGACCGTTGGCTGGGCTGTGTTCGCCATGCTGCTCATTGGCCGCTATCGCTTTGGCTGGCGTGGTGTGATCGCCAGTCGCTGGACACTCACCGGCACCGCATTCCTGATCCTGTCTTACTTCGGTTCCAAGTTCGTTCTGGAGGTTCTGCTGCAAAAGTAATTTGCGACAGAACCCGGTCACTAAAGGCTGGTTGACAGCCTTTCCCCTCTCCCTATGATTGCCGCATGTTCATAACAAATAGGATGGTGCCTTGAACGAGGTTCCCTTAAGTATGCTGTTTGGCATACTCGTGGTCTTGATCATTTGCTCGGGATTCTTTTCCAGCTCGGAAACAGGGATGATGTCCCTCAATCGCTACCGCTTGCGCCACAAGGCCAAAAGCGGTCATCCAGGTGCTGCAAGGGCTGCGCGCCTGCTGGACAAACCAGACCGCCTGATTGGCACCATTCTGACCGGCAACAATCTGGTCAACTTCGCTGCGGCTGCATTGGCGACCATCATCAGCCAGCGCTTGTGGCCGGACAATCCGGATCTGGCTGTTTTCGTAAACACCATTCTGTTCACCCTGGTGGTTCTGATCTTCGCAGAACTGACCCCCAAGACCCTGGCCGCCGTGGCACCGGAAACGATTGCCTTCCCGGCATCACGCCTCCTGTTGGCGCTCCAATGGCTGCTGCATCCATTTGTCTGGTTTGTTAACACCATTGCCAATGCCCTGCTGGGACTGTTCAAAATCAACGTCAACGACGCCAATACCGATAGCCTGAGCAGTGAAGAATTACGTACCGTCGTGCGTGAAGCTGGCAACATGATCCCGAAGAGCCACCGTCAGATGCTGCTGAGCATTCTGGATCTGGAAAAGGTCACGGTTGCCGACATCATGATTCCACGCAGCGAAGTCAGCGGTATCGACCTCGACGATCACATTGAAGACATCATCGAACAGCTGCGCACCTCCCTTCACACCCGAATTCCAGTGTACCGGGGAGATATCAACAACATCGTCGGCATTCTGCACGCACGTAGTGTGGCTCGTTTCCTGACCGGTAACGAACTCACGCATGAAGCTCTGGAAGGCGTGGTACGCGAACCGTATTTCGTGCCGGAAACCACCGGATTGCATAACCAGTTACAGAACTTCCAGTCCAACCAGCGTCGCATTGCTCTGGTGGTTGACGAGTACGGCGATATTCAGGGTATCTGTACGCTGGAAGACATTCTGGAAGAAATCGTAGGTGACTTCACCACCAACACGACCGAAGAAAACTCGTCGGATGTCGAACAAATCGACACCGAAGACGGCACTAAATACCGCGTGGATGGTGCGGCCTTTATTCGTGACGTGAACCGCACAATGAAGTGGTCACTGCCCACCGATGGCCCCAAAACCATCAGTGGTCTGCTGGTCGAACGACTGGAACACATCCCGGAAAAAGACGTGTGCCTGCGCATCGATACCTATCGGTTTGAAACCTTGAAAACCCAGAACAACATGATCAAAACCGTGTTGATCTCGTTTGACGGCGAACCACCCAAATCCTGATCAGTGAACGCCCGATTTCGGGCGAACACACGGCTACCGACAGACAGGTGAAGCGCCCCGACATAGCCGCTACAATAGCGGCTTTTCGATCCAAACCCGCTTTCCACCGGTAGCCATTCCATGACAAACAGCACTCGCAAAATCCTGGTCACCAGCGCCTTGCCGTACGCCAACGGCTCGATTCACCTCGGTCACCTGCTGGAATACATCCAGACCGACATCTGGGTTCGATTCCAGAAATCCCGTGGCAACCAGTGCACCTACGTGTGCGCCGACGACGCCCACGGTACCGCGATCATGCTGCGCGCCGAAAAGGAAGGCCGCTCCCCGGAAGCACAGATTGCCGCAGTAAAAGCCGAGCACGAAGCCGACTTTGCCGGTTTCCAGATTGGCTTTGACAACTTCCACAGCACCCACAGCGAAGAAAACCGCCACTTCTCCGAAGAAATCTACAAGGCCTGTCGTGACAAGGGCCACATCGCCGTGCGCTCCATCACCCAGCTGTTCGACCCGGTGAAAGAGATTTTCCTCGCTGACCGTTACATCAAGGGCGAATGCCCGAAATGCGGCGCAGGTGACCAGTACGGTGACAACTGTGAATCCTGCGGTGCTACCTACACCCCGGCGGATCTGAAAAACCCGTACTCCACCATTTCCGGTGCCACGCCGGTTGAGAAAGAATCTGAGCACTACTTCTTCAAACTGCCGGATTTTGACGCCTTCCTGAAAGAATGGACGCGCTCCGGCACCCTGCAAGACGAAGTCGCCAACAAGTTGCAAGAATGGCTCGACTCCGGCCTGCAAGAGTGGGACATCTCCCGCGATGCGCCGTACTTCGGTTTTGAAATCCCGGACGCACCGGGCAAATACTTCTACGTCTGGCTCGACGCTCCAATTGGCTACATGGCCTCGTTCAAGAACCTGTGTGATTCCGAACAGGGCAAGGCCGCCGGTCTGGACTTCGACGAATACTGGAACAAAGACTCAAGCGCTGAGCTGTACCACTTTATCGGCAAGGACATCATCAACTTCCATGCGCTGTTCTGGCCATCCATGCTGAGCGCAGCAGAATACCGCACGCCAACGGCAGTGAACGCACACGGCTTCGTCACGGGGAACGGTGCCAAGATGTCCAAGTCTCGCGGCACCTTTATCAAGGCCCGCACCTATCTGAACCACCTCAATCCAACTTACCTGCGTTACTATTTTGCGGCCAAGCTGGGTTCCAGCGTCGACGACTTCGACCTCAACCTCGAAGACTTCGTCCAGCGCGCCAACACCGATCTGGTCAACAAACTGGTCAACATCGCCAGCCGCACCGCCAACTTCGTCAAGAAATCCGGTGGCAAGCTGAGCGATACCTGCGTTGAAGAAGCCATGGTGCAAGACTTTATCAACGCCGGGGACAGCATCGCGGCTCACTACGAAGCCCGTGAATTCGGCAAAGCCATGAAAGAAATCATGGCCCTGGCCGACCGCGCCAACGAATACATTCAGGAAAAAGCCCCGTGGGCGATGAACAAGGAAGAAGGCCGCCAGCAGGAAGTCATCGAAGTCTGCTCCGTTGCCATCAACCTGTTCCGCCAGCTGATCACCTATCTGGCACCGGTACTGCCGGAAATCGCCGAGAAAACCGCTGAGTTCCTGAACCTCGACAACCTGAACTGGGAATCTCGCAGCACCATCCTGCTGGGCCACGAGATCAACAAGTTCAAGCCAATGCTGGCCCGTGCCGAAATGGACAAGGTCACCGCAATTCTGGAAGAAACCAAGACTGAGCTTGCGATTGAAAATGGCGAGAAGCCTGCTGCCGAAACAAAAACGGCAGACGCCAAGCAGAGCAAGAAACAAGAGAAAAAGCAGAAGTCGAAAGGCCCCGAACTGAGAGAAGACGGTAACGAAGTCATCGCCGACACCATCGAATTCCCCGACTTCGCCAAAGTCGACCTGCGCGTTGCCCGCATCGTCAAAGCCGACCACGTCGAAGGTGCCGACAAACTGCTGCAACTGACACTCGACATCGGCAACGGCGAAACCCGCAACGTCTTCTCCGGCATCAAAGCCGCCTACCAGCCAGAAGACCTCGAAGGCAAACTCACCATCATGGTCGCCAACCTGGCACCGCGTAAGATGAAATTTGGCCTCTCCGAAGGGATGGTACTGGCCGCCGGGCCGGGCGGATCAGAGATCTACCTGCTGGAGCCGAACGAAGGTTCACAGCCGGGGATGCGGGTGATGTGATTTAAAAAGGAGCATGATTCAAACATCATGCTCCTTTTTCGGTTTAGAACAGCAGAGGTAGATCTATCGCGAACGACAGCATCGTCATGTGTTTCCGCGTGTAGTCGATTTGAGGATCGTAATATTCTGGATGGAAAGAAAGCAACACTGACCAAGGTTTCATACCCCTAGATACAGAAAGATAAAAGCTTGTTGATCTAATGTCATTAAAATCTGCTTCGTACTCCTTCCCAGTTAATTCACCATAGATGGGAGCACCAATATCAAGCAATGCTATACCAGTAAACCAGTGGTACCGACCGCCGACACTGTCCGCCAGCTTAAATTCAAATCCAACTGGTCCATATAGATACCAGGAGAAATTACTAACATTTCCAGATTCATCATTACCAATATTATCCAGCGCTAGACCACCTCCAAAATAGCTTCCAACTCCGACATTAAATGGCCAAACTTCTGGCCAATACCAATCATCCGTAAAAGATCCATAAAATGATACTGAGTTTCTTTTAACTGGGAAAGAGTTAGCCACCATATCCTTATAGTTATTTATAACCGATACAGCACCCTCGTCACTCCCAGACTTGTACCCATCATGTATTGCAGCTAGACGCATTAAAGTTTTCTTAGCCCTAACATAACTGCGGCTCTCATCAAATGACCCCATCATCTCGATTAAAACCAGCGCATAATTAAGCTTTACAACGGAGCTATCTTGATCATCAAGTGACTCTACAATGGTATATATCGCTGAAAGTACATATATGAGTTTTTCTACATCTTCATCCGTAACTCTCTTTGCTTCAGCCCGATTATTTCCATCAATACAGTTATAATCTTTTCCTGACTTTATCTTCTCTGATATAGCATTCATTTCGAGATTATTGCTACTACATTCAAATATGGCAACTATTCTTTTATATTCTGTCTCAACAGCCGTTTTCGAGATAATATCACCACTACCATCATGGAATCTTTTTGCAATATTTTTTAAAAAAACCACCTGATTACTAACATCAAGTTCAACACTAGATCGATATAGTGGAATAAGCCTCTGCCTACCTATAGAATTCTCATTTTCAGGAGCAGAAATTACACTCACTGGAAATAGAAATTTAATATATTTATTTTCTGACACTTCAGACATTAACTCATTAACAAAAATTTCTTCAGCCCTATCAGCATTCACTTTTACAACCCATTTTAATGCTCCATCGTATGATTCTGCATACGTATATTTTGAAACCAACAACAACATCGAAAAGATAGACATTTTCAGTATATTCATAAGCATTTCCTCTGCATTTGTTTTTTAGTCATATCCGTAATCAGTACTTAAACTGCTTGACTCATTTCGAACTTGAAAATACTCACAACAAAACATTAACAAAAAGCTTCAAATCGTCGCTATTTGTCCAAAAAGACACGTAAATTGATCTGGTCGCAAGATAGCCATTGATTTAGGTGGATTTTTCAAAAAACAGTGAGGAAATGACACTCAGAACGGAGCCCTGTCAGGCAAGTCAGCATGTGCCCACTATTTGACATCGGAAGGGGTGCTAGCCCCACCGGAAATTATAAATACTGGTCAGCTTTGGTTTAAGTCCAACTGGAGCGTCAGGCAAAACGAGCTATACAGAGCATAAGTGAAGAACCAGCAACAGCCGCCCGACTGCCAGCTTCGATGGTGCTTTGACATCGGCTTCCTCCCTATGGCCTATAAGGGGAGACTATATGAATGCGTCTCCATGCCACCACAAATGCTAAAATTCCCTGCTACTTCTATAGGTATTGAGGCATATTCCTTTGCTGTATGAATTATTGGGCGGCTTGCTGATTGGTGCAGCCGCATCTCTGCTGTGGCTGGGTGTGGGTCGCATCAGCGGTATGACGGGCGTTTTATCGAGTTTGTTTATGCTCACCAGGAATGAACAGTGGCGTCGGCGGGGCTGGGCGTTGGCATTCTTCATGGGGCTGGTGGTGGCGTATCCAATTTACATGCTGTCGGGTGGGGAAGCTCCCATCGAGATGTCAGACAACGCGCTACTTTGGGCCAGCGCGGGCCTGATTGTCGGCTTCGGCACCTATTTGGGCAATGGTTGCACCAGTGGTCATGGCGTCTGTGGCATGGGACGTATGTCGCTGCGTTCAGTGGTTGCAACCGTGACGTTTATTGCAACCGGCGTTCTCACCGTTGCCATCATGAACATGCTGGAGGTTGGCGCATGAAAGCCCTGATCACTGCTTTTGCTTCCGGCTTGCTGTTTGGATTCGGTTTACTGGTGTCAGGTATGAACAACCCGGCCAAGGTACGCGGATTTCTGGATATTTTTGGTGATTGGCAACCAGCCTTGATCGCCGTCATGGGTGGCGCGGTAACCTTATTCGCGATGACCTACGCATTGAGTCAAAAGCAGTCCAAACCCTGGTTCTCTGAACGCTTTCATGTGCCCGCCCTGAATCGAATCGACATTCGCCTGCTGGCAGGTGCTTCCCTGTTTGGCCTTGGATGGGGACTGGTGGGGCTGTGCCCTGGACCTGCACTGGTGAATATCGCCAGTCTGGACATGAGAGTGCTGGGTTTTGTCGCCATGGTGTTAATTGGTAATCGCCTTGCCCACCACTTGATAGGCCCGGTCAAAAATCCGGGCTGATTGCCAAGGGAACAATGGGCAGGGCAACCAGAGGGCGAATTAAACCGCCGCCCCCTGGTTTCTGGCACGCCGGGTTCGACGATCTCGGTTGAAGCGCTGAATTACTGAGCTTCTGTCACGGTATAGGGAATATTCGCAACGGGAACAAAACCGGTTTCTGTTTCCTGCTCAATCACGACTTCCCAGTTACCCACACGGGAAGTTTCCAGATATTTCCAGGTGCGATAGCGGATTGCCTTGCTCAAGGCAATTTCATCACTTTTGAGCGCGCGCCCTTTGAATTTGAACTGAATCAATACCGCCGTGTTGCTGTTTCCCGGTACCAGATAGTTCATCCACAGATACTTTTTCTCACCCTTGGCAACCTGATTCGCACCCGGATCGGCGCATTCATTCTTGTTATCACCAGCTTTGACGATCTCGCTGCAGAACCTGGAATCCACCAGCACGATTTCATCACCGTCGTTCAGGTATTTCATGACCTTCACAACTTCGGCTTGAGTCGGTTTTTCCAGAGCCTGAAGCGGCATGGCAACCAGAGTCAGCAGAGCAAAGAGAGCTTTGATTTTCATTGGGTTGTCCTGTCCTTTTAAGTGGATATTCAATACAAGAATCCGGTATCAGCAGCTTCAGATAGCGTTAAAAAGCCTGGGAATACTGCTGAACCCGCACGCTAACAATACGTAAAGCCGATCAATCATCAACCTGTGGCATCACGTTCTGAGAAGCTCCGGTAAATCTGATCTGACCCCATCCGAAAAAACAACATTTCGTGCCAATTTGCTACCAATTCCGGGTGTACAACTGAAATTGATCAATCGTTCACTGATTTGAAATCATCAATTTGTTACTTTCTGTAACGATTAATTCATTCAGGGAATTTGTAGTTATGGACGCTAAAACCTCTCCTTTTTTCTCGCTCAGATCTGTTACCCGCCTGTTTATTGTTGCGCTGATCGCATTATCCGGAACGGCTGCACTTGCAGCACCACCGGTCAAGATTGGTCTGATTCATCCCACCACTGGGCGTTACGCCGAACAGGGCTATCATCAGGCTCAAGGTGCCTTGCTCGCTATTGAGGAAATCAACGCCAAGGGCGGTATTCTCGGTCGCCAGGTTGAGTTGATCACCAACAATTCCGCAGCTGACCCTGCCAGAGCAGTGAGGCAGGTTCGTCGTCAGGCTAAAAAAGGCGCCTCCATGATCATGGGGGGAGCCACCAGTTCGGTTGCTATCGCTGCCGGTAAGGAAGCAGCCAGGCACGACACGATTTTCATGGGCACGCTGACCTACGCCAACGAGACTACAGGTACCGAAGCCCATCGCCATATGTTTCGTGAGACCTACAACGGCTGGATGACGGCCAAGGCACTGTCGAAGTATCTGAACCGCGAGTTTCCGGGCAAAAAGATTTTCTACGTCACTGCCGACTATAACTGGGGTCATTCAACCGAAGCCGGGTTGCGCGCCATGACCCGAACCACGGACGACCGTGTTCACCCTCGCGCTTATGTCCCTTTTCCAAAGCCGAAACGCACCGCCATGAAAGCCGCTCTGGATCAGGCCGCTGCCTCAGACGCTGAAGTATTGGTGATCATCCAGTTCGCTCAGGACATGGCTACAGCACTGAATATTGCGACTCAAATGGGATTAAAAGATCGCATGCAGGTGGTCGTGACCAATCTGACCCAGGGCATGGCGAAAATGGCTGGCGCTGGCGCTATGGAAGGTGTCATTGGTGCCGTGCCATGGTGCTGGCAGGTGCCATATGAGTTTGATTACCCTCGCGGACAGCAATTTGTTGAGTCCTATCTGGAGCACTACAACAGCTATCCAACCAGCCCCGCAGCATCCAGCTACAGTGCGGTGTATCAGTTCAAGGACGCTGCCGAACGGGCAAAGTCTCTGGACACCAGCAAGCTGATTACCGCTCTGGAAGGGCACTCCTACACCGAACTGAAGGATCGTCAGACATGGCGCAAGTTTGATCACCAAAACGTGCAATCGGTCTATGTGGTGAAAGGTAAAGATCGCAATCTGGTGATGGAAAACGTGCATCGCTTTGACTATTTCGACATCATCTTGTCGATTCCGGGTGAAGAAGCTGTTCGCTCACACAAGGAATGGTCAGCGTCACGTAAGCGCGCCAATCTCTCTCTGGCGCTGGAGTAATACCAAAGTCTCAATCCGCGCTTGAAACAGACTGTTTCATATGAGACGCCAATAAGCCAAAGAACAGTCTGCTTCTGAGTCTTTTGATTCCTTCCCTTCCCACGCCTTATCCCCAATGGATAAGGCTCCCCCCAAAACCCGCAGACAACGCCAGCAAGCCCGTTTTCGGCCAGATTGCACTGGAACGTTCAGTCGTTACTATCCGCTCCCTTAGTGTGGCTTGATAGTGGTTATGGGCCGACAAACTCGGAGGCGTTGTGATGCTGGTGATTGTTGATGCGTTTAGACATTGGTTGTTGAATCGGAAAAGCCTGATTCTGATCGCAGATATTGTGCTGCTGTTTCTGTTACTGAATTTTCTGCCGTTTGAACCCGATGTCGTCACGGGCTTGAGCATCCTGGTCTTCGTTGCTGTGCTCTGGCTCACCGAGGCATTACACGTCTCCATTACGGCGATGCTGGTTCCGCTACTGGCCGTCGCGCTCGGGGTGTTTGAAACACCAAAGGCGCTGTCCAATTTCGCCAACCCGATCATATTCCTGTTTCTGGGCGGTTTTGCCCTGGCGGCGGCGCTTCAAGCGCAAAAGCTGGATCAGGTGATCGCCAATCAGGTATTGCGTCTGGCGAATGGCAAGATGTCCCGAGCGATACTGCTGATGTTCGCCGTTACCGCAGGCTTGTCCATGTGGATCAGTAACACGGCTACCACCGCCATGATGTTGCCTCTGGCACTGGGGTTGCTGTCCCGTGTAAATGCCAAAAGCGAGCCGGGCACCTATTTGTTTGTCCTGCTGGGGATCGCCTATTGTGCCAGTATTGGCGGTATTGCCACTCTGGTAGGCAGCCCACCCAATGCCATCGCTGCTGCCGAAGTGAACCTGTCATTTCTGGACTGGATGAAGCTGGGGGCCCCCGTAACCGCAGTATTGCTACCCATCACCGTCGGACTGCTTTACTGGCTGACACTCCCGAAACTGGATCACAGCTTTGAGCTGGATCGCACCCCGGTCGAATGGAACCACACCCGTGTTTTAACGCTGGTGATTTTCGCACTGACCGTCCTGTGCTGGATTTTCAGCGGCCCTCTGAACAAGATGCTGGGTGGACTGGCCAAGTTCGATTCACTGGTTGCCATCATGGCGATCGTCGCTCTCGGTGCGACCCGCGTAGTGCAGTGGAAAGACATTGAAAAGACCGCCGACTGGGGCGTATTGCTGTTGTTCGGTGGTGGTCTGTGCCTGAGTGCGGTACTGAAAGCCACTGGCACCAGTGTATTCCTGGCCGAATCGCTGGGCGACTTGCTGCAGAACACCGGTATGGCGTTCACCCTGGTCTGTGTGGTTGCCTTCGTTGTATTCCTGACCGAATTCGCCAGTAACACCGCAAGTGCAGCCTTGCTGGTGCCCGTGTTTGCCAGCATCGCTGAAACACTCGGCATCAGTCCGGTGCTGCTGTCCGCCATGATCGCTATTTCTGCTTCTTGCGCCTTCATGCTGCCGGTCGCAACACCACCCAATGCCATTGTTTTTGGTTCGGGTTTCGTCGCTCAACGCGACATGATGCGAACCGGGATGTACTTGAACGTAATTTGTATCTTCCTGATTACCCTGTATGGCCTGATCTTCTGGTAAAGTGTCGCCCGATTTAATCTAACTGTAACGGTCGGGGTTCGTATGAAGTCTTTCCTGAGTCTGTTTGCGGCGTTGTTACTGATGGTATCAACGACCGAACATGCCGAGGCGGGTAAACGTTTTGGCGGTGGTGGTTTTGGCAAAAGCTACAATAGCGCACCTGCTCAAAAGCAGGCTGAGCCGCAAAAGAGTCAGCCAGGGGGAGCGAATCAGGCCGCCCCGGCAAAATCAAAAAGCAAAGGGATGATGGGCGGTATCCTGGGCGGATTGCTCGCCGGTGGTATCTTCGCCTACCTGCTCGGCAGCGGCGCTTTTGAAGGGATACAGTTCCTGGACATCCTCCTGCTGGCAGGTGTCGCTTTCCTTATTTTCAAGCTGCTACGCTCTGGCAAACGCCAGCAGCCAGTGCCAGCATCTGGCCCTTCAGGCTATCAGGCACCGAGTCAGGAGCCCGCGATGGCACGCAAGAGCGATGATCTGAGCCGAATGATGTCGGGTTCAGACAACGGTGCTCCGATGAACCTGCCGGAAGACTTCGATAGCGATGCCTTCACCCAGGGGGCATTGTCACACTATCGCACGGTTCAGCAAGCCTGGAACGATGCCGATATGAAAGAAATCCGCAGCTACGTCAGCCCGGAGCTGTTTGACGCCTTGTCCCGGCAACGCCAGGATCTGTCAGAGCCACCTCGTACGGAAGTACTCGATCTGACCGCCAGCATCGTTCGCGCCGATCAAACCGGTGACGTTCGTCAAATCAGTATTCTGTTCCGTGGTCGTTGTCGCGACCTGCTGGACGGTTCCGAAGATGGAATCTTCGATACTTGGCACCTTGAACGCGATATGAGTCAGGAAAACGCTCCCTGGCTGATCGTTGGCATCGAAGCAGAATAACTTCCCTCCTGCTTAGAATATTTTGGACGGACAACGACATTGCCCGTCCAAATATCAAATTCTGAGTTGTATTTTCCGCACAACCTTCCAAAAGACTGTATACACTTTAAGCTGGTGAAGCGGCAGCTGACAGGCTCCGCCTTGTGTCACGGAGTGTCTATGGAAGACCAGTTTCTTGAACAGAGCCTTGATGCGTTGATCCGGGATCACGGCATCTACACGTTGCTCCAGCCCATTGTTGATATCAAAACCAGTAAAGCCTTTGGCCATGAAGCCCTCAGTCGAGGTGTTCCAGGTCAGGTATTGTTGCGCCCCGACCAGTTCTTCAAAGTGGCTTTTGAATACAATCGGCTGACAGAGCTGGAATTACTCTGCATGCGTACGGCGGTGATGCGCTTCCTGGCACTCAACCTGTCCGGTGATCTGTTCCTCAATATCAGCCCGATCACCTTGCTGGATCTGAGCAATCGGCTGGACCAGCTGGTGCATGACCTTGAAAAGTCCGGTCTGGATGCTTCCCGCGTTGTGATTGAAATATCCGAGCGTTATCACACCACCGACATCCCGACACTGCTGAACATCACCACAAAACTCAAACGCTATGGCTTCCGCCTCGCTATCGATGATCTGGGCACCGGACACTCGGGTCTTAAGTTCTGGTCTCAGTTGCAACCTGACTTTATCAAGATCGATCGCCACTTCGTGGATCGCATTGACCAGGACTACGTCAAACAGGCGTTTGTGCGTTCCATGACAGAAATCAGTCACGATTTGAATTGTCAGATCATCGCCGAAGGTGTGGAGCAGGAAGAAGAAGCCCGCAAGCTCGAGGACATGGGCATCAAACGGTTTCAGGGCTATTTGTTCGGACGCCCGGACAGTATCCCCAAGGTACGTTTCCGCCCCGGAAGACGGCGTCTCAATATTCGGGAACCACTGTCCGAACCCATAGCCAATCTGGCCCGACAGGTCGAGGTATTATCTCCCAACTCTGGACTGACCGAGGCTGAAACCCTGTTCAGGGAGGACCCTCATTGCCTGTCCATTCCTGTGGTGCTGAATGAAGTTCCGGTGGGGATTCTGCACCGTCAGAAGTTGCTGGAGGTTTTCGCCAGTACTTATGGCCGGTCGCTGTACGAAAAACGCGACGTCAAAAGCCTGATGCAGACAAACCCCATGGTCGTGGACTGCAACACCACCATTGAAGCTGTCAGCAAGTTGGTGACCGCCGATGACGATTACTACCTGCGCCAACATTTTCTGGTCACCCGTCAGGGTGACTATCTGGGCATGGCCAACACCAAGTCACTGTTGCGGCGAATTACCGATTCCCAGATTCAACGTGCCCGCTACGCCAACCCGCTGACGCAACTTCCCGGCAATGTGCCCATCGAAGAGCACCTGAAACACCTGATCGATCTCTCCGACAACTTCATGTTGATGTACATCGACATCAACCATTTCAAGCCCTTCAATGACACCTGTGGCTATCAGCAAGGTGACCGCTTACTGCGCTGGACGGCCAATCTGCTGCGCCAGGAGTGTCAGGACGAAGTCTTTGTCGGCCACATTGGGGGGGGATGATTTCGTACTCATCAGTCAGGAGATCGATCCGGTACGACTCAGCACCCATCTGCTGCAGCAGTTTGCTGCCGGGATAAAGGATTTTTACTCCGATGCGACCTGGCAACAGGGATACACCGAAACCGAAGATCGCGAAGGCACCATAACCCGCTTCCCGTTACTGAGCCTCTCCATCGGGGCCGTCAGTTCAACGCTGATTTATCACCGTCCCGACGTTCCGCCTGCCACCATGGCGGCTCTGGCCAAGAAAAAGGCCAAACAGATCGGAGGCAACGCCTGGTATCGCTTGCAGACCCATGATCTGAGTGCCTTCCAAATAATGGCTGGCGCAGAACTGCCCCTATAGACAACGCGAATAGTCTGAACTTTGCCGATGCAATGTTTATAATGCGCGCCCGTCCGTCTGCACAGTGCAACGGCTGATTCCGTCTTACCAGTGGTGCGCCATGAATCCAGATCTGACCCTGCTTCAGCCCTATCCCTTCGAAAAGCTCAAAAAACTCAAAGAGGCGGTCACGCCCAACCCTGAACTTGAGCACATCTCCCTCTCCATTGGGGAGCCAAAACATCCGGCACCGGATTTCGTCAAGCAGGCGTTAATCGACAACATTGATCGACTGGAAAACTACCCCACCACAAAAGGCTTGCCAGAACTGAGCGAAGCCATCGCCAGCTGGCTGACAACCCGCTTTGAGCTGGCGCAAATCGATGCCACCAGCCAGGTGATTCCGGTCAATGGCACTCGTGAGGCCATCTTTGCGTTTGCCCAGGCCGCCATTGATCGCACTCAAAGTAACCCGCTACTGATCAGCCCCAACCCTTTCTATCAAATATACGAAGGTGCGGCATACCTCTCAGGTGCCACGCCTCACTTCCTGCCTTGTCTGGCAGAAAACGGATTTAACCCGGACTTTGATGCGGTTTCCGACGAAGTATGGAAAGACTGCCAACTGTTGTTCCTGTGCACGCCGGGTAACCCGACGGGCGCCACCTTGTCGCAAGCGCAGTACCAGCAATTGATCGAACTGTCGGATCGTTTCGACTTTATCGTCGCCAGCGATGAGTGCTACTCCGAAATCTATGTGGATGGCAAACCGGCTCCGGCAGGCCTGCTGCAAGCCTGTGCCGCCATGGGCCGCCATGACTACCGCAACTGCGTGGTCTTCCACTCGCTGTCCAAGCGCTCCAACCTGCCCGGTTTACGTTCCGGTTTTGTCGCCGGTGACGCCCGTCTGTTGAAGCCTTTCCTGCTCTATCGCACCTACCATGGCTGTGCCATGTCGATTCAAACCCAGCTGGCCAGCATCGCAGCCTGGAATGACGAAGCCCACGTCGAGGAGAATCGCCGCCAATACACACTGAAATTCAACGCGGTATTGGAGATTCTCGGCCCGGTGATGGACGTGCAGCAAAGCGACGCCAGCTTTTACCTCTGGGCAGGCACGCCAATCCCGGACGACGACTTCGCCCAGCAACTGTTTGCGCAGCAGCAGGTCACAGTACTGCCTGGCTCCTACGTGTCACGCACGGTTGACGGGATTAACCCGGGCGCGAACCGTGTTCGCATGGCGCTGGTTGCCGAAGTGGACGAATGCATCGAAGCAGCCCATCGTATCCGTACTTTTGTTGAGTCACTGAAGAACTGAGGAATATCCATGAGTCTGACGCCCAATCCATTCGGTACCGACATCACCACTGAAGACATCCTCGACACACTGGGATTCTTTGACGACTGGGAAGAACGCTACAAATACATCATCGATCTGGGCAAGCAGCTCCCTGCGATGCCAGATGAAAAAAAGGTCGATGATCATCTGATTCGTGGCTGTCAGAGTCAGGTCTGGATCGACCACCAAATTGTTGATGGCAAACTGGTGCTGGAAGCCGACTCCGACGCCCACATCGTCAAGGGGCTGTTGGGTGTCGTACTGGCCGCATACAACGGCAAAACGCCAACCGAGGCCAGTGCGTTTGATATCGACAGCTACTTCGCCGAAATCGACCTGATCAAGCACCTGAGTCCGACGCGCGGCAACGGCATTCGTGCCATGGTGCAGAAAATTCAGGAAATCGCCGCTTCCTGAACAGAGATTTGAGCCCTGCCTCGTGAATTGGCATTTCGGGACAGATAGACGCACTTGCGCCCGTTCGTAAGCAGGCGTCTATCAAAATCTGATACTTATCAAAGCTCCTTCAACACCCTATTGCACGGCATACACCTCGTTGATAGCGTAAACTTCCATGGCTCCTGGCCTGAGCCGTTCTGGTGATGTAAACGTATTGCTAATAAAACCGGCACGGTGGTTTTGCTACAACAGGGAGCAACGGGTAGAGAAAGGTCTTCTCGAATATACCGGTTATGGGGACTGTGTTCTTGAACGAGCAGGTCAGCCGTAACCATGAACTGACACATCTGGATGGTCGTTGAGAGAAATACGATGAATAAAATTGCCTGTGCTTTGACAGCTGTTGCACTCAATATCAGTGTAGCCAATGCGGACGTTGCGAAGAACACTGCCGATGCAGACGCACGCATTGCTGAGCTGGAGGACAAACTCGAACTTCTGACCGAACAAAATGCTGAAATGACGAGCATCATCATGACCCTTCAGCATCGTGTTCTGCCAAACATTACCGATCACGGTAAATGGGTTGGCCAAATGAGCAACCTGAAGAACGCTTCAGGCAAAGAAGGTCCTGCCGGTAAAGATGGCAAGAACGGTATTGACGGCAAAGACGGTAAAGATGGCGTTGACGGCAAAGACGGCCGCGACGGTCTCAATGGTAAAGATGGCATTGATGGCAAAGACGGTAAGGACGGCATCGATGGCAAGAATGGCGCCGATGGCAAGGATGGCGCTGACGGCAAAGACGGTAAAGATGGCGTCAATGGCAAAGACGGCAAGAACGGCGCTGATGGTAAAGACGGAAAAGATGGCAAGGATGGAACAGACGGTAAGGACGGCGTCGGCCTGATCGTTGGTATCGTCAACAACGTTGGTTCCGACAGCTGTGAAAGCTATGGCAAGGGCACGTGTGACGCAGAAGCGGAAAGCAGCTGTGTCGACAGCGTTGAGTTCTCTCTGAACCGCGTGATTGGTCAGAGCAAACAGATCTTCTGTCTGGATGCCAAGCTGACGAACAAGTAAGCGTCTGGCCAGACCGACAAAACCCGGACCAATACGACTCGTATCGATCCGGGTTTTTTATTGCCGGTTCACGCCATGAACGACGTCAAATACTGAAAGCCAGGCCGTCACCGTGTTCACTGATAAACTGATCCACACGATCCAGCGGCATACGGTCAGTCAGGCCCTTGCCATACCAGGCATCACGGATCACGCCATCCGCATCGATCAGAAACTCGGCAGGCATACCGTTGGTTGGGCCAGCCACCTCCGCTTCACTTCCCTTCAACATACTAGAAATCACCGTTGGCAAATTCGCCAAAGTGCTCAGCAATACGGCCCATTGCGAGTAACGCACTCCGTACAACTTATGTATCGCGCTGTCACCATCAGCCAGAATGGGCAGAGGGCTTTCGTTACGAATACTGAACTTCTGCATATTCTCCAGCGGTGAATCGTAAACAATGACGATGGGCAACGGCTGCTCCTGTTGCTCTGCGTAGCGAATCAGCTCACGCACTCGCAGATTGCAGAACGGACAGGCGCCGAAACGCATGAATGCCAGCATGTAGGGCTGTCCTGCCAGCGTTGAGGAATCAAATGTTTGACCGTCCAGCGCAGGAAGCTGGAACGAGGGTGCTTTTTCCGAAACGTTCATAATGACCTCCCGCTGAAAACCTGATGAGTACGCTTCCAGCGATTAACGAGCGAGACTTATGCGTACATCGCTCCGACTATCCAAAGAAATGGGCGACTCCGTCTGAGCCGCCCTCGATAAAACCTATTTGTTGTTCAGATACCCGTACTGACGCGCTAACCAGTAATCCAGACTGACGTAGCGACCACCACCGGTGAAGAACAAACTCAGCAACATAATGAAGTAGGTGATAGCAAACTCAATACCGTTATTCAGAATGGTGATCGTCCCTTTGCCTGTCAACCAGCCGTAATGGCCATGCTCTTGTAAAATCGACTTGGCGGCTTCCAGACGCTCTGCTGCGTCCATCACACGTTCGTTCGCCAACCAGCTGGAGGCATCTGAAATCGCCAGCCAACCGTTCTCCCAATGCACAGCAAACGCCGCAACCAGCATGGTGAACATCAAGGGAATACTGATCCAGCGAATGGCGAAACCGAAAATCAGGAAAATACCGCCGACAAATTCGGTGCTGGCGGCCAGTCCGGCCATCAGCTCAGGCATCGGCATACCCAGTCCCCAATCCGGGTCGCCAAACCAGGCAACCGTATCGTCAAAGTGGGCCAGCTTGTTCCAACCGGCCTGAATCAGAACCGGAGCCAGATAAAAGCGCAGCAGCAAGGGAGCAAGCCAATCTCCAGCCCGGGTAAAGTTCAGGGCGTTATGCGCTGGCCGATACAAGTTCAGTAATGTCTTCATGTCGAGATTCCTGCCGGTACAGGACCAGCTTCGTGGCTGGCCCGCTTATTGTTTTGAAAGAAAGTCGTCAAATCAGCTGTGAATTACTTGCTGCCGCCGCACTTGCCTTCGCCACATTTGCCTTCACCGGAAGACTTGGCAGAACCACCGCACTTGCCTTCGCCACATTTGCCTTCACCGGAAGACTTGGCGGAACCACCGCACTTGCCTTCGCCACACTTGCCTTCACTGGAGGCCTTGGAGCCACCGCATTTGCCTTCGCCGCACTTGCCTTCACTGGAGGCCTTGGAGGCACCGCATTTGCCTTCGCCGCACTTGCCTTCACTGGAGGCCTTGGAGCCACCGCATTTGCCTTCACCGCACTTGCCTTCAGCAAGCACCTGATAGCCACCGTTCAGCTGCTGGGAAACAAATGGGTTGGCTTCAGCAGGAGCGGCCATGGAAGCAGCGCTCATACCCAGCAAAACAGCAGCACCCAGAGAAACAGCAACAGGCTTCATAGACTTTTTCATGATCAAATTCTCTCTAACTCAATGTTGTGATTAGCATCGGAAGCGTGATGTCCGATTGTGGTAATACAGTCGAGGCGGATTCTGTTTTCTTACACAGGGAACAAACTTTTTTCCTGAAAAAGATAATGACACCAGCAGGTGGCTACCCAACAGATGGATTTTCAGGCTGTACAATTCGTAACCACACTGTGTGAGTCTAGATCACAAAGCCAACATGTTGAGTGATAAAAGAACCGCCCCGGCTCAGTGGCAAAAAGAGAGTAAAACCCATAAGTCAGATGTATTGGTTCAGAAACAAAAAAAGCGAACCCTATGGTTCGCTTTTTACTGCGTACTCTGCCTACCTATATACCTGGTCAGTGCTACCGGGACAGACCTATTTATCCTTCTGCTCAGCATCCTTGTGGTTCGACTTTTCTTGAGACACATCCTGTTCTGGCGCTTCTGGTACCTTGGCAAACTCCTGCATAAACGCGCGAATCGAATCCATCTGGTTGCCGAAGTTGCGACAACCTGTACACATCATCTTGTGAAATTTCAGTTCAGCGTTCTCTCTCAGAGTCAGTTTTCGATCCTGAGCCTCTGACATCAGGCGTGTAGCCTCGCGGCAATTCATCATCATGGTTATCCTCAGGTCTTGGCGAACCAGTGGTTCTCAAGGCACTCTCGTAACCGCAGTCTGGCCCTGTACAGCATCACATTCAGATTGGACACACTTACCTCCAACGACTCGCAGATTTCATCAGTGCTCAGCTCGATAAACTCGCGCATCATAAACGCGCGAGCCTGATTGGCCGGCAAATGATTCAGGCAAGCGTCCATCACTCGCCAGAACTGCTCATCGTATACCATTTTCTGCGGTGCCCCCCAATTCAGAGGGCGCTCATCAGCGTGCCAGTGGCCGCCGTCGTCAAACAGTTCGTCGCTCAGATTCTCGGATTTATTACACTCGCTGTCATCCGAGACCTCATTACGGCGATATTTGCCCCGCAACACGTCAGAAATCTTGTTTTTCAGAATGGCAAACACCCAGGTCTTGAGTGCTGATTTGCGAGCAAAGGATTTGGAGTTCCTCAACGCGCCCACCAACGCTTCCTGAACGGCATCTTCGGCCAGCTGCTCATCATTCAATTGCAGGCGAGCAAACTTCAGCATTTGCTCACGCAGTTCCATTACAAAAGCGTCATCATTCAAATCAATGGCGGTTGCCTGGTTCACGATCAAGCCCTGTTGTGGTCATAAGTTGGAGGGGGTACCCGTACTGTCTGTGTGGTAGAAAGTAACGGGAACCCACAGGTTGAACAAGCCTTATGACGCAATTGTTGAGCAACTGTTCCATAAAAGAATGATATCTCGCTCAGTTTTCCGCCAACAATGAGTACACTTCGAGATCGACCCATTCTGACTCGAACTCCAACTGGGCCGGTAGACAACCTTCATACGCATAATCCGACCGGATCAGATGCGCCTTGTGTGCATCGGAACCCGGTTTCAGGCGCATATCCAGACGGTGCAATCCCAGTTCGGCAAAACAGAAAGCGTGCACAGCCGCCAGGGCTTCATCGACTTCATCGGACGCCAATTCTTGCGACAACTCCCACTGTAGCTGGGCTGACAAGGTCATCCAGTTGATGTTCGTGAGCCGAATTCTGGCCAGAATCGCCTCACTGCCCTGCCGCTCCAGTAGCCAGGTCGCGGCCTCACGTGCCTGAAACTGCATGGTGGCACGGCGCAGCTCATCCAACCCCTGTACGGAGGCGTACATCGGTGATTTGGGAATGTGTGCAGAGACAGCCGGATCTTTCAGTAACTCAAACAAGCCATCGCCGTCCTGATCGGTCACAGGCAGGCGCAGATTCAGACGGTCAGTTTGCTGATTCCAGTTCATTGTGCTGACTCCTGAGGCTGATTCTGGCGGTGCTCATCTGCTTTCAGATGATGGAACTGCACCACATCGGCAAAGCTGGATTCGCCAGTACGCCAGGCGTCACGCAAACGTGCTGCCTGCTGGAAACCACTGCTTTCCAGCATCGAGATGATTTCCGGGTTTTGACCCTCAATCCACTGATAGCCGAAGTTAAACAAATGGTATTTCTCCGCCATGAAACTCATGCAAACCTGCAGGGCATCAAAGCGGTGTTGCATGGATAACTCCGGCAATCCGTCGACCCGAAACATCACACGCAGTAACGAAGGCTGCCACTCATAACCGCTGACCATGCCCAGTAACTGATAATTGTCTGGCTCTCCGACCTCCAATGCCCACATCATGCCACGCTGGGTTGCCGCCATCTGGACACTCAGTTCAATCATGCGATCCAGCTGCTCAGGCTGCTGTACCGGTCGCTGGCCGGGCAATTCGGGATGTTGGAAAAGACCAAACAACGCGTCTCTGTCTTCCGGTTCCAGCGGTCTGACGCGTCCGCCTTCAAAAGTGAGTTCCGGGGTGAATTTCATGTACAGATTCCTCCGTCACGAACAGGCTGAGCCTATTCGTCGTAATCGTCGTAGCCGTGGGCCAGATTTTCAAAACGGGTGTATTTACCGACAAACGCCAGCCGATCGCTGCCGATGGGGCCGTTACGGTGCTTGCCGGTAATGATTTCCGCGACCCCCTTGTCCGGGCTGTCTTCGTTATAGACTTCATCACGGTAGATAAACTGGATGATATCGGCGTCCTGCTCGATGGCTCCGGATTCCCGCAGATCCGACATCACCGGACGCTTGTTAGGGCGTTGTTCCAGTGATCGGTTCAACTGCGACAGGGCAATCATCGGGCACTCAAACTCCTTCGCTATGGCTTTGAGTGAGCGCGAAATCTCGGAAATCTCCTGGGTCCGGCCTTCTGATTTACCAGAGACACGCATCAGCTGAAGGTAATCGACCATGATCATCGCGAGGTCGCCGTTCTCACGGTAAACCTTCCGCGCTCGGGCACGCATTTCCTGTGGCGTCAGGGCCGGAGTGTCGTCGATGTACAACGGCAAATCCTTGAGCATATTCACCGCTGCCGACAGCTTCGACCAATCTTCATCAATCAGCTTGCCGCTACGAATACGGGTCTGATCAATCTTGCCCAGCGATGACAGCATCCTCATCACAATCGATTCAGACGGCATCTCCATACTGAACACCAGACAGGGGCGCTTGGTGGCCAGCAAGGCATTTTCGACCAGGTTCATCGAGAAGGTGGTTTTACCCATGGAAGGACGAGCAGCCACAATCACCAGATCGGCCTTCTGAAACCCGGAAGTGCGCTCGTCGATGTCCTTAAAGCCCGTGGTCAAACCGGTCAGGCCTTCTGGCTGGTTGAACATCTGATCCAGCTGATCCAGCGTGTTTTTCAGAATCGGCTTTACCAGTTCAGGGCCACCGTCCTTGCGGTTGCCTTCGGCGATTTCAGCAATGGCTTTTTCTGCATCCGAAAGCAGTGTCAGGCTTTCTTCACCATCCGGGTGATAGGCCTTTTCCATGATGTCGGTGGCGGCTTCAATCAGGCGTCGCTGCTGGGCACGCTCGCGAACGATGTCGGCATAAGCCTGGCAGTTCTCGATTGAGGGCGTCATATCGACGAGGTTGGCCAGATAACCGGCTCCCCCGGCAGTGTCCAGCTGGCTACGTTCTTCCAGCTCTTCGGCCACAGTGACCACATCAATGGCCTGCTCGACGGATGACAAATGCGCAATGGCACGGAAAATCAGCCGGTGATCCTGACGATAGAAATCCGTGTCCTGCACCGACTCACTGACGCTTTCCCAGGCACGCTGATCCAGCATCAAGGCTCCCAGCACAGACTGTTCGGCCTCGACCGAATGTGGCGGCGTGCGAGCGGATGAAACGTCCGCTTCGTCGTCTTGAGAATATTCGTAGGTCATGGAATTACCCGTATACAGACAGCCATCAGAGATGCCCCAGAAACTGTTTCCGGAAACAAAAAAGGCACTAGAGGTTACCCAATAGTGCCTTTTTCATCATCACAAAACCGCTTATGCGGCGTGTGATTTATTCAGCAACAACGTGCAGCTTCAGTACCGCATCCACTTCAGGGTGCAGGTGAATGGTCACGTCGAACTCACCAACGGCACGGATTGGGCCGCTTGGCAGACGAACTTCAGCTTTGGCCAGCTCAACACCTGCCTGAGTAGACAGTTCCGCGATGTCACGGTTACCCAGAGAACCGAACAGCTTGCCTTCTTCACCAGCGCGAACAGCAACAGACAGTTCGATTTCTTCGATACGCTCTTTACGAGCCTGTGCAGTGGCCAGAGCTTCAGCAGCGGAAGCTTCCAGTTCAGCACGACGGGTTTCGAAGTGTTCGATGTTGGCTTTGGTAGCCGGTACAGCCTTGCCTTTTGGAATCAGGAAGTTACGAGCGTAGCCCGGCTTAACGTTAACCTGATCACCCAGTTCACCCAGGTTGGCGATTTTTTCCAGCAGAATAATTTGCATTGTAAATTCCTCATTACAGGGCAGGAGTGTTATTCGTCACCCGCCGCCGTGTCTTTTAGTCGCGAGCGAACATCCAACAGGCTGTCCATCACCGCTACGAAAATTAGTAATGTGTACATGTATGGCCCAAACAGAATAAGACCGATATAAATCGGAAACATCCAGCCTGAGCTGGCGGTGGTGTTGGCCACCACGCCATGGAACATGGCCAGTCCTGCCAGGAACAGAGGTACCGTCAAAATCGGTAACACGCCCACAAGCACAGGATCCAGCTGACCGGCCGACATCAGGGCCAGCAATACCGGCAAGGTAAAACCAAGCGGCAATCTCAGCGACTTGAATTCGCGTCCGAAACCACCGGGGTTATAAAGCATCGCCTGCCAGTATCGTCCCAGTAACAAACACAAAGCTAATACCAGAACATGCAACGCTGCCAGAACACCGTGTGTCAGTGGCTCTGTCAGCGCTTTTACCAGAATCAGAAATTCCGGATTATCAGTCAGGGATTGACTCACTGCCTGCTCGATACGATCAACGACCTTGGGCAGTATCTCGTCCAGCGTCAGTGGCAATACCTGATACAACACCACTCCAAACAGCGTCGCCGCCAGTACCGCCAGCTCCAGACGAATACTGCCGCGCAATACCAGTGCTGAAAGGGCTGTTCCCAGTCCTGCCAGCAGCGGTGTTGGATCTCCTGCGTAAAACCAGCCAATGGCTGGTATGGCTGACCAGAGAATGACGTTAAGCCCCTCTTTCCAGCCCTGGCGCATCAACACCAGCGCCCACAATGCGGCACCGGCCCAGAACAATAATGGAATCGCAAAACATCCCGCAGCGGCCAGAGTGGCATTTCGGCTGCTTTGCATCGCCCAACGCGCCAAATTGTTCATGCTGTACTTCTCCGGTTGGTGATCAGCAGCCACCAACCTGCCGATCAATTGTCGTGCTGATCAGTGTACGGCAGCAGAGCGATATAGCGAGCGCGCTTGATCGCACTGGACAGCTGACGCTGATATTTTGCACGAGTACCAGTGATACGGCTTGGTACGATTTTGCCAGTTTCAGTGATGTAGCCTTTCAGGGTGTCCAGATCTTTGTAGTCGATCTCTTTCACACCTTCAGCAGTGAAACGGCAGAACTTGCGACGACGGAAAAAACATGCCATGAGTCAGCTCCTATTATTCAGCTTCGTTTTCAGATACTTCGGAAGTTTCTTCGCTCGGTGCAGCAACTTCTTCAGTTGCTTCTACCGGCTTGCGATCTTCACGAGGTTCGGAACGACGACGGTCTTCACGGCTTTCAGCAGCCTTGATTGGAGACATGTCAGTCACAGCTTCGTCGCGACGAATAACCATGTTACGCAGGATGGCATCGTTGTAACGGAAGTTGGTAGTCAGCTCGTCCAGAGCTTCCTGAGTGCACTCAACATTCATCAGAATGTAGTGTGCCTTGTGCAGGTCGTTGATTGGGTAAGCCAGGTGGCGACGGCCCCAGTCTTCAAAACGGTGGATAGCACCGCCAGTGGTTTCGATGGTAGAGGTGTAACGCTCAACCATGGCAGGAACCTGCTCGCTCTGATCTGGGTGAACCAGAAAAACGATTTCGTAGTGACGCATTGTCAACTCCTTATGGGTTTAAAGCCTTCCGGCCCATCCGGTAAGGCAAGGAGTCCGTATTCAAGCCGTTAGAAACGGTTTGGGCCAAGAGGCCAAAAACACGGATAAAAAGGAGCGCGGAGATTACCAAAACAGGCGTTCTGATTCAATGCAATCGGCGTTGTTTTTCAGCGATAGCAAACGTTGAAAACTCACGTTGTGGCGAGATGGACTTTTGCCCAGACGAAACGTTGCCCAGCTGGTGGGATGTTGTCCTGGTGCTGGAAGGTTAAATGTCGAACGGTGCGACACCCTGTCACATCCCCAACCGCCAGATTCGGGTCTATAGTTTGACTATGGGCTATGAGGGTGGCCCATGATCGCATCTCCTGACCTGCCCGGTCGCCAATGCTCATGTGTGGCCGGGCAGTGTTTTTCTACTCTCTTTCGCGTCCACTCTTCTGAATCCTGTTATTGAGCCATTCGACTCCCTGACCTGATCACACGCGGTCTGACGGATTGGGAGGACGACCACGCGCCATTTCCGGTTACACTGCTTGCCAATATCAAACGGGCATTGGCTCGGACATCTTATATTCAGGAGTTTTACCCATGGCTTCCGTAACCGACCTGGAAATCTATCTGCTCAAACCCGATGTCCAGACACTGAAGCTGTGGCTGGAGGATGCTCTGGGCACGCTGGAAAGCACCCGCTCGACAGACATCGAACAGGCGGACGCCAATGCACCTCAGCGCTGGGTTCATTCAGACAGCAGGATGCTGATCGTCTATACCCCCAAAGCCGACGGCAACTTTGGTTGCCTGTGGTTCAAAACCAATCAAACGCCCTGGCAAACCGATCTCGATTGCGCACGCTCAGCCCACGCAGCGTTGGCAGTGGAAGTACGCTGCGCAGCCACCGAGTGGAGTGAGCAACAGCAAGACGACGAGCCCGGCTGGATCAAGCTGATTCGAGGCGAAGAAAAGCCGTTCCACTGGCACTGAGCAACGTATTCAACAAACACTTGCATTTGATAATAATTCTCATTAAAGTCTTTTCCAGACTTCCACAGGGATTATTGTCATGAACGCCAATATCTTTTCCTTCCCCTCTTCCACCAGCCTGGCCGTTACAGGAACGGCTGCGATGGAATATTCAGCCTCCGATCAAATTGAACGTCTGGAGCAGCTGGAACATTCACTTCGAAACAGTCTCAGCGATGCCTGCTTGCGTCGCTGGCTGGAAGAATACATTGATATTGGGCTGGAACTGGCCGACACCGCTCGCACCAAACATCAGCATGTGTTGCAGGAAAGCTGGCTGAAGCGCCTGTTCAGTTTCCTCAGAGACACTGCTTTCCGCCAGGACTGCCGTCCCCTGTGTCGTCATTTATGTCTTGAGTATCTGTATCAGCCGTATTTCGCACTGCGCCATGTGTATCAGTCCGATAGCAATGGCGAACAGAAAATGCGTCGAATCAACAAGGATCTGGAGGTCATTGCACGCTACGTGCTGTGACTCCGCCATGGTCACGGATTGAGGGTGGGCACGGATGCCATTATTAAATCCGCAGTACGCAGTTACACGTCAGCGTTGCCGCTGCTTTCTTTTCAGGCTTGGGGAATATGACTATGGGCCAGACATTGCCACACATCGCCGTGCTCTATGACAGCAGCTGCCGTTGTTCCAATACATTGGCCGAAGCACTGGACACCAGTATTCACTGGGCCAGGGTGGAACTGTGCAATCTGCTGACAGCGAGCGTAGAAGACATCCCAGCCAGCAAGCATCTGATTCTGGCGCTGCCGATGCACGCGTTCGGCAACCCGGAACGTCCCTGGGAAGATGCCTGGCCAGTGCTGTCGGAAATCAGTTACCGCCAGCGCCAGGTGGTGCTGTGTGGCCTGGGCACCGAATTCTGTTTCGACGATGATCGCCTCACCGCACTGGAGAATTTGCAACGGGAATTGAGCAGCCTCGGTGCCAGTCTGATCCACCAGCTACCGGACGTTTTGTCATACTACTCTGGCCAGCCGGTAACGACCGATCCTTACCACCTTATCTACCCGCAATCCGGCAGCATCTGTCAGCGCAAGCTATCACCCGACGTCATGAATCTGTGGATCAATGACCTGAAGTCGTCGCTGCAGATCACCCACCCCAACGGCTGACCAAACATGCTGTCGATCGTTTATTCCAGCGCCACCACAATAGCGGACTGATAGCTTTTCCACTTGGTCGGAATCACCACGCAACGGGTGTTATCGGGCAAGTGAATATTTTCAGGCACCCCCTGCACCACCACAGGCACCGAGATCATAAATTCAGAGCCGAACTCCTTGCGGGCGTTCCCGGCGATGGTATTGGCTATTTCACCGACCATGTCGCACAAGTGTTCGGTGGTCACTTCACTTTCACCAACCGACATCAGCAAGTAACTCAACATTGCTTTCGGGCAGGTGAAGTACACACACCCCCGACGTTTGCCGGATATGCCGATAATGCCGGTGAAGTCTGACGCGACAGGCTGGTTGGCATCCAGCAGGTAGGGCACCCCGACACTGACTTCGGCCGCGCCGATTTGACGGTAAAAGTTACTCAGGCTGTTGATGAATACTTCAATCGATTCTTTTTCCATTCTTCTCTCCAAGTGGCTGGCCTAGTCTTCTGCCAGCTCCTTCAGTGCCTGCTGTAACTCTTCGTCTGTAAATGGCTTGCAGAGAAAACCCTGCGCACCCCGGCTCAGTGCCTGAATGGCGGTGGCCTTGTCTGACAACGCCGACACCACCAGAATCTTCGCCGTTGGGCAGGCTTCGGAAATCAACGGAATGGCATCAATACCATCCATATTGGGCATGGTCAGGTCGATGGTAATGAGATCAGGATTGGTCTGACGCGCCAGTGCAACCGCCTGCTCACCGTCACTGGCCGTACCGACGACGCTGAAGTTTTCCAGCCCGTGCTCGCGCTTGATACGGCGGCGGATAATCATGGAGTCATCCACAATCATCAGCCGTTTCATTGTTTCTGCCATCAGACAGCTTCCTCCTTGTGGGTGGTCATGGATTCGGAGTGCTCCCGCGCCGGATGCGGCAACAGGAAGGAGATTTCACAGTGTCTGCCCGGACGGTTGGAGACCCGGATACGGCCGCGAATTTGCTGAATATTGGCTTTGACGATGTCCATCCCCACGCCCCGGCCACCGTGTTCATCGGCGGTATCGAGCGTGGAAAATCCGGGTTCAAAGATCAGGCTGACGATACGGTTCGGCTGCATTGCCTCCAGTTGTTCAGCGCTGTACATGCCGCGCTCCAGCGCCCGTTCACGAACCCGGTCAAGGTCAATGCCCTGACCATCGTCATGGACGCACACACGGATGCCCGACTCTTCAGCCTTAAGCGCCACCGTCACCGCACCAGCGGCTGACTTGCCACCAGACACCCTCACGGCTGGAATCTCGATGCCATGCACCACCGCGTTGCGCACCAGTTGCAGCACCGCATCCTGAACCATCTTCCGATGCTCCAGTGCAATGGACGGAAACAGCTTGTCGTCCACCACCACGCTGACTTCCTTGCCCTGATCTTCGGCAATCCGGGAAGCCAGTCGATTAATCATGGCGTGATCCAGCGATGGCTCCGAGCGCAACTGCTGCACCACGGGGGTCTGACTGCGATGGAATACCGACAGAATGTCGCGGGTATCCGTCAGCAGTCGGAACAGGTCATTCAGCGCCAGTGTTAATGGCAGGAAGTCACCACCTTGCAGCTGGTCTTTCTCACGCAGCCGGGACAACTGCTCCTCGAAGTCGTGGGCCGCCGAGACAATATTCGGAACGTTCAGGGCGCTGGCGTCCCCCTTGATACGATGAATGATCCGGTAGGTGCTGTTGATCTTGTCGAGGTAGTCGTACGAGCTGGTTACCCGTTCCTTGAGAATGTCGTTGACCGCCACCAGACTGGCATCGGCCTCCTTGAGGAAAGCTTCCATGGAATCGCGATCCACATGCAGCAGTTCTTTCAGAGCACCGATTTGCAGGCCGGTATTCTGGTTGGCTTTTTCCAGGTCCTGACGCAGTGACACCAACTCGGTGATATCCAGAACCGTCACCAGAATGTGTCGAATCTCGCCGTTCTCAATTGCGCGGTTAAAGCGGAACGACAGGTGCTTGACCTCGTAACCACCACTGGCTGTCGGCAAGCTGACTTCCAGATCCGACAGCGGGTTAAGCGAGCCAATCAGATTTTCCTTCACCTGACTGTTCAGCAGCAGCTTGATGTATTCCTCGACCGTTTTCATGTCGCTTTCCACCACCACACTTTTCAGCAGCTCGCGGAACGACATGCCGGAATAATCCTTGTCACCAAAAATGTCTTTCACCGAGCCGGAGTACTGGGTTCCGATGACCATCTTCTCGTCGAGCAGGAACAGGCCCTCACGCACGGTTTTCAGAATTTCCTGGGTTTCCTGACGCGCTTCTTCCGCTACCGCATCACTGCGACGCAACTGACCGAGGAAATGGAACAGAATCAGGAAGAAGTTAAGAATCGCCAGCGTAATCGCCGCCGCCTGAATCATCCGCAAGGTGTTCGACTTGTCGCGGGCGATGCGCTCCAGCTCGTTGGTCAGGTCGTTCATCAGTTTCAGCAGCTTGTTGTTGTTCTGCGCCACCATGGGGATCAGCGCCTTCAGCGCCTGATCGTGGGTAACCACGCCGGGTTCAGAGGAAAACAGGCGCTCAAACTCAATGTGGATGCTGCCCCAGATCTGCTGACTGTCGCCAATGGCCTTGCGTGCCGCTGCGGTATCGGCGGAGTTCAGATGCATCGACTGGCCCGAAGCACTGGTGGTTTCGCCGCCCTTGTCGAAGGCGTTCAAGGTCTTTTCAAACAGATTCACGGCATTGTTCAACTCACGGTATACCGCTTCGGTGGAAGCGCCGATTTCGAGCTGACGTTGGTATTCAAACAGGGATTTGGCGGTTTTCTGGGACAACATACGCTGGCGACCCGCCAGGTTTACATTGGTCGCATCTTCCGCCAATTGTGAGGAGATGTAGAAGTTCAGCACCAGAACCCCCGCATCCAGAATAATAAACATGGCCACCGAGATAACGACGGCACGGTATTTCCCGAAGAGTCCTGCAAACATGGGCGACTCCCTGACATTCGGTAAGTAAACACAAAGACGCTGAGAAACGCCTTCAATCTGTTACCGGTAGTAACAAAGAGCGTGCCAACTACCCCCTTGGGGGTAGTACTTGTTCGCTAAGCAGGTTGGATTCACGACATTGTCAGCTGTCCGACAATAAAACAGTCGGAAATCACGAACGCTGGCAATACGTCATTGCCCGCTTCAGGGGCATCTGGATAGGCCCCACGCACTAACCACGAGCACTATTCTCGAGCACTGGCACGAACGCCCTCCACAGCCGCAAAGTGTGGTTCTCAACCCGATAATCCGCCCAGTGATTTACGACGGCGAATCACCCATCCGAGTGCCGCCAGCATCGCCAGCCACTCCAGTCCCAACGCACCACCGGAAGAGCCGCCGGAGCTGTTGGCATCGCTGTCTCCGCTGCCATTGCCATCAGGATCAGTCGGGGTTACCGGATCGGTGGGGGTCGACGCCGTCTGATTCACCACCGTCAAGGAACCGCTTACGGTTGCCTGACCGTCCGTTACCGACCAGCTCACGATCGCCGGAAGACTGTCGATCAGCTGTTGGCTTGCCGTCCCGGACAACACACCGGCAGACGACAAGGCCCAGCCAGCTGGCACACTGGAGGCGGTAAAGGTCAGCGCATCACCGTCCGGGTCAGAGAAGTGACTCGACAAATCCACGCGAACATCTTGCCCAGCTGATGTGATGCCGATGTTCGCGGCGGATAAACCGGCCACTGGCGCCTGATTGACGCGCTCGGGAACCGCCAGTCCAATCACCACCGGATCATGATCGGAGGAGCGATAGGCGTCCGGGGAGGCGTAGTTATCCACCGAGTTAAAGCGGTGACCATTGGCTTCGGTCTGATAATCCATCAGCGGATCTTCGACCGAGTTGATGTGCCAGGCCCCCGCACTGACGACCCATGGTTCCAGATCAGCACTGGCCAGCACGTGATCCAGACTGCCCAGACGACCACTGAAACTGTACGAAAATGGCTGCTCTTCCGTTGCCGTGTCGCTGCTGTGCTTCAGGTTGGTGTAACCCGCCTGCTCAAACGCCAGCACCGGATCTTCCTGGCTGTAGGCATTCAGGTCACCAATCACCAGCACGGCGTCAGAGTTGACCCCAGTTGGACGACCAGCCAGATACTGAATCAGCCCTTGCGCAGCACGCGTACGCTGCACATTGCAATTTCCCTGACCGTCCGCACCTTCGTTCGGCTCGCCGCAGCTGGAACCCTTCGATTTGAGATGATTCACCGCCACTGTCAGCGTCTGACCGTTGAATTCGAACGACTGCACAATCGCTGGACGATTGCGCTGATCATTGAATAACACGCCGTCATCGTCCGAAGGTGAGTTCTCACTGTTGAGAACCTGAGTGGTTCCAACCAAACTGACCACCGCCGGGCGATACAACAGGCCCACCTGAATGGCATCGGTTCCCATCGCGTTCGATTCAGGTACCACAAAGCTGTACTCCTGATCCGTTTCCTGATCCTGATTGACGGCATCCAGCAAATGCTGGATGGCACTGTCAGCACCGAAGCCATCGTTTTCCAGCTCCATCAACCCGACGATATCGGCGTCCATGGCGGTCATAGCCGCCACAATCTTGTCCGATTGCATCTGAAAGGCGGCTTCTGTTGCGGCACCGCGTGCGGTCGGGAACCCGCCGCCCTGACCATCACCGTTGAAGTAGTTCAGTACGTTCATCGACGCCACCACCAGATTGGCGTCATCCGCAACGACCGGTTTGGCGCTACGAGGCTCAGTTGCGACGATGGCGTATTTGCCCGGCACAATCAGATAATCATCACCAAAGTGGTGCACTACGCCACTGAGGGTATTCAGAGTGTCACCGATACGAATCGGGTTGTCCGGGCCGTACCCCATGTTGTCCGGGAAAGGGATAAAAGAGGGATAGGATGCCGCCACACCGTCATCAACCAGCAGCCGGTCCTGCTCGTAATCCGCCGCCACTTGCTGTGCCTCAACCGACTCCGGGCGAGCCACATCGGTCGGCTGAAAATGCAGCCGGGACGACACCACGATTTGGCCGTAATTGCCCAGTCCATATCCCGCACCGTAGAAGTCAGCGACCACCAGCAACTGTTGGTTCTGGATCCGCATGCCTTCCAGCGATTCAAACCGATCGTCGTTTTCCACCGGCAAACGGATTTTCAACGCGGTGGGCAGGCTGTTGCCAGAATCACAGACTTCCAGAGCATCCACCTGGGTCAGCTGGGTTACGCCGTTTGATTCCGACACAACACCGCGCACTCTCACCCGATCACCGGCATCGACGTCCACCAGTGTGGACGAGACAAACAATCCTTCCGAGGTGGTGGACAGCTCATCCTGATCAGACATTTCTTCCTGAATCCAGAACCCGTTATAGCGATCCGAATGATCACCGTTGGCCAAAGGCGCTGGCTGGGCATCCAGGGTGACGATGGCTTCCACCACCACCTGTTGGCCGCTCAAAGGACTGACATCGTCCGACATTGAGGAAAGATCCCCTTGAACGGCACTGATCAACTCAACGCCACTGGTATCCCCACAATCGCCCAAAGAAGGCGCTACGGCAGCTCGTGCAGAAAACGCACAGACACCCAGCAAGGTGAGCATCACAACAGCGCGGGATATCTGGAAAAGAGGAATCTTGTGCCGAAACAGCACGGATGGCGAAAACGCGTTCATAGTGGGAAGCACCTGGTAGCCAAGCATCTTGTTGACAAAACGCGCGATAGTATCGGGCGATTATTTCAGTTGCCTTTCCTCACTGTACAAACCTCTGTAATCACTGGATTTATGTGAACAGAGTCAGACTAACGCCGCTCTCCAACCATCCAGAAATGTACGTTTGGCATCGTCCATTGAGCCGTCAATATCCGCTGCCAGTACAATCAGCTCCAGCCGACTGTCTTCTGCGAGCTGATCTCCGCCGTCCATTTCTGTCAGCATGCCTTCACGCAGGTTAAAAATTCGACGTCCTTCGTCGGTGTTGAGCACGGCTTTGGCGCGTTCAACCTCCAATCCTCCCAGCCAGGCGCGAATCGCGGCCAGGCTGAAGATCCACTCCGGGCGGATCAACCAGCCAACACTCAACATGCCATCGGCCAGGTTGTCGATCATGTGATAGTCCTGATCATCCCCGCGCTTCACCGGGTTGGTCAGATCCAGCACCATGGACAGGCTGGAAGCTGCGTTCGGTTGTAATGAGCCAACCGGCGACGTACCAGGGTTCGAGATCAATGCAGGGGGAGCCGCAGAGATCACATTGTTGGTGTCAGACTCAGCCGCGCCAGCTTCCTTCATTGAGACAGCACTGCGCTGTAACAACACGATGTCCAGTTCGCCGTGACGGATACGTGCTTCCGTCAACGCCGGGTGCCCGTTATCCACACGCTGCTGGTTCAGTTCATTCACCAACGCATCAAACGCGATCCAATCGGACTCAGTCGCTAGATCGGATTTGTTCGCCACCAGCAAATCCGCGACGGTGAGCTGGTCGGCGTAGATGGCGTGCTGACGGTATTTCGGTTTGGATAAATGCCGGGGGTCGACCAGCGTTAGCGTGGCTCCCAGCGACAGTACGTTGGCGTAGGCTTCCCCTCTCAGGCTATCTAGCAACTCGGCCGGGTGACCCAGCCCGGTCGGTTCAATCAGCAAGACATCCGGCTTTTCCCGTGCGATCAGCCAGTTCATGCCAATCTGGAATGGCAAACCGGCGGCACAGCACAGACACCCACCGGGCACTTCACGAATGGCAACGCCAGAACCATCTTGTGCCCGGGTTTGAAGAATCGCTCCATCAACACCGATTTCACCAAACTCATTCACCAGTACCGCCCACTTTTCATTCTCTGGTTTCTGCTTCAGCAAGTGCATGATCAGGGTGGTCTTTCCTGTGCCCAGGAAGCCGGTGATCACATGGGTACGTACCCGTTTTTGCACAGCGGGTGTGGAATCGGCCAAGGTAAAATCTCCAAAATCAGACAGGGGAGGGAGGATAGCAACGTCCATTTTTGTAAGCCAATCAGGGCCGCTAATCGCCTGCAACGCACTGTTGCGAACAAAACCCGTAACGGGAATCACTGCCCAACGACGAAACCACAGCCATTTCCGATCTGCAGCCGAGGCGAGCGAATCATGATCCGACTATTCCTGTTACTGAGCGCCCTGATAGCCAGCCTCACCCACGCAGGCGATAACCTGCAACGTATTCGTTTTGACCAACAGGGGCTGCAAATACAGTACGACCGCGACCTGAGCCTGCGTCAGAAACAACGCCTGTATCGCTGGCTCCAGCAAATCACGGCTGATTTTGTGGTCGGCTTCGGCCAGCTGCCGCGTGATCGCATTCGCATCCGGATCAAGAAAACCGCCGCCAATGAACCGGTTCCCTGGGGACAGGTCAATCGCAAGGTCACCAACGAGATTCTGTTTCTGGTCGATCCGGATTTTTCCTTCGATGACTTCGCCAGCGACTGGACCGCCTACCACGAATTCGCACACTTGCTGATACCCTATCGCGGCAGTGGCGACTTGTGGCTGTCTGAAGGGTTGGCCAGCTACTACCAGAATCTGCTGCAGGCCCGCGCCAACCGCTTCAGCGAAGAACGCATGTGGGAAAAACTGTTGGCCGGGTTTGAGCGCGGTCATGAGGACCGGGAGTGGAACGGGACAGATTTGGAATCCGTCGGTGATAATCTGGGCGTCACGCGCCAAAACATGCGCACCCACTGGAGCGGGGTTCTGTATTGGCTCACCATGGATACCAATCTCAGAACCGAAGGCAAGCACTCGGTAGATTCGTTGCTCGCTGACTTGAAAAACTGCTGTCAATTACAACAATTGCCTGCGCGTCAGCTGGTGATGAAGCTGGATCAACTGGCCGGTTTTAAATCGAAAGATCCTCGTGGCTTTGAACACCTGTTCGATGAGTACCGCAGCAGCCTCTCGATGCCAGACCACAAACCCGTGCTGCAGCGACTGGGTGTGGAATACCGAAGCTGGTTTGGTGGCATCCGGTTTGATCCGGATGCCGAGCTGGCGCCAGTGCGTCAGCAGCTGGCCCAACACCCCTGACAGGTCGCCTCTGCTAGCCCAACTCACGCAGGACTTGCTGCGGTGCCACAGTGACGGTTTTCCGCAGCAGGGTGCTGCCCAAGGCCGCCAAGGCCGCCGAGGCGATTAACGGCAGCCATAACCAGATCCAGCCCAGTGATTGCCAGGGGATATCCAGCACCGCCGTGTAAAGCCCGTAAATCAGCGCTTCCGAGGCCAGCAACGCCAGTACCGACGCGATCCCGCCCAGCAGCGCAAATTCGGTCAGCTGTGCCCGACGGATCATGCGCGTACTGGCACCCAGCGTGCGCAGCAAGCCACCTTCGCGCAAGCGTTCGCTGAGGCTGGCAATCAACGCCGACACCATCACCAGTACCGCCGCAATCAGAACGATCACCAGAATCAGTTCCACCGCCATCGTCAGCTGCATCAACAGTGTCTGCGGCTGCCCCAGCAGAGCCTGCATATCAAGGATATTGACCGCCGGGTAATCCCGAATCAGTTGCGTCAGTTTGGCCTGTTCGTCCACGGGGACATGAAAGCTGGTGATATAGCTTGGCGGCAGGCGCTCCATGATGTCGTTGGAGAACACCATAAAGAAGTTCGGGCTTAACGAGCCCCAGTCCACCTGTCGAATGCTGCTGACAGTCGCCTCGAAATCAACCCCGGCTGCCCGAAAGCCAAGTGTATCCCCAAGTCCAACACCCAGACGCTCAGCCAAACCGGCTTCGATCGAGAGTTGCCCATTTTGCTGCTGCATGGCCCAGTCACCGGCCACTACGCGATTGGAATCGGCCAGTTTCTCGCCAGCGGTCAGGGCCAGATCGCGATCAATCGATCCGATATGAGACAACCCCAACTGCTGGATTGTCTGATCATTAATGGTCAGCAAACGCCCCGGCACCATGGGGTAAATATCCGAATGTCTGAAGCCTTGCTGCTCCAGCGACGCCACAAAGGCATCGCGCTCGTAACTCTGGATATTCAACGCAAAGACGTTCGGGGCATTTTCCGGCAGACTCGCTTGCCAGTCCGCCAGCAAGTCGTTGCGCAACATCGCGATCACCACCATGACTTGCAGCGTCAGTGAGAAAGCCAGAATCTGACTGGCCGTCTTGCGGCTGTCACGACTCAGATGCTGCCAGGCAAAACGCCAACTCAGAGGCAAATCGACCTGGGTCAGTCGCTGGCGCATGGCCCGAATACCCAGTTGCAGCAAACCCAGCAGCACCAGTACCAGTGTCGAGCCACCGGCCATCACCCACAGCGTCAGGACGCCATCGCCAGTAAAGACCCACAACATCAAGGCCAGTGATCCCAACGCCAATCCAGTGAGCGCCCAACCTGCCAGTGGCACCGGTGCCAGATCACGGCGCAGCACTCGCAACGGCGCCACGTTGGCCAGCGGTAGCAACTGCGGAACACCAAAACCAAGCAAGGTGATCAGTCCCGAACTCAGGCCCAAAACCCAGGCAGACAGTGGCGCTGACGGCAAATCCCCCGTCGGCAACAAGTCAGCCAGCATCCACAGCATCGCCTGTTGCAGTCCCAACGCCAACAGACCACCAGTGATGGCGGCCAGAATTCCCAGCGCCACCAGTTGCCACAGATACAACCGCAACACATCGTCACGATGCAAACCGAAGGTGCGCATCAGGGCACTGATATCAAAATGCCGACTGGCATAACGCTGGGCACTGATGGCCACAGCAATACTGGCCAGTACCACCGCCAACAGCGACGCCAGGGCCAGGTAACGCTGGGCACGATCGAGAGACTCCGCCATGCGCTGATTGCCCTGTTGCAGAGTCTCGAACGACTGTCCAGCCTCCAGTTCCCAATCGGTCTGAACCGCTTGCAACTGCTCGGCTGCGCCGCTCAGCATCAGGCGATAGTTCAGGCGACTGCCGGGCCCCAGCAGCGGGCTGTTCTGAATATCGTCCCAGTGCACCATCATCCGTGGCGAGAGACTGTAGAAACCGCTGCCCCGGTCGCTTTCTTCCGCAATGATACCCGTCACACGAAATGGCTGGCCGCCCAGCCGCAGCTCATCGCCCAGTTCGGCTTGTACCAGCGCCAGCAGCCGGGGCTCCACCCAGGCTTCGCCGCTTTTCGGGCCTTGTGTTTGAGGGACGGGCGCTTGCTCTGCGGCTTGCTGATCGGGCATCAAGGTCAGCGTGGCTTTCATTGGATAGCCGCTATCCACCGCCTTGATCGCCGCCAGCGTCATGTTGTCGCCACGGCCCAACACCACACTCGGGAACGTCAGTGTGCGCGCGACATCCAGACCGCGCTCGACGGCATCCTGTCTCAGGCCATCGTCGATGATACGGGTCGACTTGAGGCGCATATCCGCACCCAGCCAGGTAGTCGACTTGTCGTCCAGAGCCAGCTCCAGACGTGAGCTGAACAGGGAAATGCCCGTTGCGGACGTCACAGCGATCAGTAACGCCAGCAAAATCAGGGTCAGCTCACCACTGCGGGCTTCACGCCACAGCAGTCTCAGCGCCAGCCGCCATTGGCTGGCCAGATTCATGCGGGTTGCCGAGGGAGGGGAAATACCAGCGTCCGTCATGACTGGCTCTCCAGTTCTTCCAGATGACCGTCGACCATTTGCACCTGCCGCTGACAACGTGCTGCCAGGGCCGGATCATGCGTCACCAGTACCAGCGTGGTGCCCAGCTCGGCGTTCATGGTGAACAGCAGATCCTCGACCTGCTTGCCGGTGGCACGATCCAGATTGCCGGTGGGCTCGTCAGCAAACAGGATTTTCGGGGTTCCGGCAAAGGCACGAGCGAGCGCCACGCGCTGCTGCTCACCGCCGGACAACTGATTCGGGTAATGATCGACACGATGATCCAGCCCCACCTTGGCCAACAGTTCCAGCGCCTGTGACCGAGCTTTGGGCTCGGAACGAATCTCCAGTGGCAGCATCACATTTTCCAGTGCGGTCAAACCCGGCAATAACTGGAAATTCTGAAACACAAAGCTGACACCCTGTGCTCGTACGGCAGCGCGCTGGTCTTCATCCAGCTGGTCGAGGCGCTGTCCCAAGAGGGTCAATTCACCCGATGTGGGCAAATCCAGACCAGCCATGATGCCCAGCAAGGTGGACTTACCACTGCCAGAAGCACCGACAATGGCCAGACTGACGCCGGACTTGATGGTCAGGTTCAAGCCTTTCAGTATGTCGAGGGGGCTACTGCCTGCTCGAACGGACTTGCCAATATTGACCAGTTCCATGGCATTCTTGGCATCATCCACTATGCTCATGTCGGAATAAGAAGAATCTGACGAACAATCAGATGTTGAGGAGAATGTGCTCGTGTCGCTCGTTTCAGTTTGCATACGTAATTTCAAAGCCCTGCTGCTGGTCACTCTCTGTCTGGGCTTGTCTGTGGCCCAGGCCGAAGATGCTCCGTCGTGGAAGCGTCCACCGGTCGTTCTGGTGGTTGGTGATAGCATTAGTGCAGGTTTTGGTATCCCGGTTCAACAGGGTTGGGTGACCTTATTGGAGCAGCAGCTGCAACAGCGCGTTCCGAATGTCAAAGTGCTGAACGCCAGCGTCAGTGGTGACACCACACAAGGCGGCGTCGCGCGTCTGCCCAACTTGATCAAGGAACACCAGCCAGACCTGTTGATGATTGAGCTGGGCGGTAACGACGGCCTGCGCGGAACACCGCTTCAGGTCATCAACAAGAACCTGGAAACCATGATTGATCATGCCGAACAGGAAGGTGTGATGGTGATGTTGCTGGGTATGCAGATTCCGCCCAACTATGGCCCCGACTACGCTCAGGGCTTCGCCAACATTTACTCCAAACTGGCCAATCAACGCGATACTTTTCTGGTGCCCTTTCTGCTTGAAGGCATCGCCACGAAGCCTGGCATGATGCAGTCCGACGGCATCCACCCAACAGTGGAAGCCCAGCCGATCATGACCAAAGCCGTGATCGATGCACTCGATATCTGGATCGAATTTGTCACGAACCAGGGCTAGACTGACGTCCATCTTCGAACTCGACGATGGACATCGCCATGACAAACGCCGCTCCTGAATCCTTCCAGCCGATGCTGGATCTGGCCTTGCAACTGGCTCGCGAGGCCGGAACCGTCATCAGCCAGATGCGCAGCCAGCTGGAAATCAACTTCAAATACGACGGCTCCGAGCTGGTCACCCAGGCTGATGTCGCCGCCGACAAACTGGTCAGTGAAGGGATTCAGAACACGTTCCCGGATCATAACCTGCTCTCCGAGGAGCTGGGGCCAGAAAACCCGACCGACTGCGATCACCTGTGGATCATCGACCCGATCGATGGCACCGTGAATTACGCCCATCAGCACTATCAGGCTGCGGTATCCATCGCCTACTACTACCAGGGCGAAGCCAAGGCTGCCGTGGTTCATTGCCCCTTTCTGAACGAAACCTTCTCGGCATTGGCGGGCCAGGGTGCCTGGCTGAACGACCAGCCAATCCAGTGCTCGACCAAAACCGAATTGCACCGCGCTCTGGTCGCGACCGGCTTCCCGTACTCCAAAAACACGGTTGATCACCTGATGTCACGTTTGCGAGTCGCCATCAGCCACTGTGCCGACGTACGTCGTCTGGGTTCCGCTGCTCTCGACATGTGTTGGGTCGCGTGTGGCCGCATGGATATCTACTACGAGAACGTCAAGCCGTGGGACATGGCCGCCGCCCAGTTGATCGCCCGTGAGGCAGGCGCCCGTTTTGGCCACATTCATCCGTTGGCGGACGATGAAAACGCCGAACTGACCAGCACCAACGTGCTGCTCTCAACCCCGGCCCTGTTTGACGAGATGCAATCGTTGTTGCGTCAGGCCGATCTGGACAGCGGTGCTGTTGCGAAGTAATTCTGACGAGCAGCCGGACACGACTGTTTCGGCTGCCTGACTTATTCACTTTACTGACTCAGATACAGTGCCAATGCCGCCGGAACGCGCCTCTGCTCCTGTTCAGAAAAGTGCTGCTGCAACCAGCGGTTCAGTGCATCACGGTTCTCGTCACTGAGGTCCGTCCCGTATTCACCTTCGAGCAACCGGTTTCGATACTGTGCGTAGTCGTCCAGCCGTTGCTGCCAGTCCTGATGTTGTTGATCCAGACTGGCCAGGCGCTTGGCAGCGGCTTCTCCCCACTGGCGCGTACGGTATTCATACTTTTGCTGTTCCAGAGTATCAGCATCCAGCCCCTGGGCCTGCCATACCTGTTCCTGCCGATGCATGTTGCGCAGAGCATGGCTCTTTTGTCGCGATGACTGCAGTTCGGGTGGCAGCGATTGCTCCAGCGCCTGAATGTCGGCTTCAGAAGCCCCGTTTTGCTGCAGCTGACGACGTGCCAGCAGGTGTCTATCGAGTGTTTCATCTGCACCGAAGAAGGCAACAGCGACCGTTTCATCAAAGAACTCCCGGCGTAAACGCTCGACCCATTCAAGGCGTTGAGCCAGCACATCCGCATCGGACTGCACCACGCTGCGTCCGGTGCGATCGTCGTATTGGCCTAGTGCTTCACGGTAGTCCAGATAGCGTTGTAGCAACGCAGCCACTTCCGCTGACGCAGGCTCATCAAGTGTTTCAAACTGTGCCTGCATGGCCAGCAGAATCTGGTCCAGTGACCATTCGCCTTGCAGTGACAGCCAGCTGTCAAACCACTGACGCAAGGCACGATCAACAATCAGATGACCATCGGGGCCAACCCACAATCGGCCATCCATGCGCGCTTCCCAGAACGTTTGCGTTATTTCCCCCGTTAATTCCGCTATCGGAGCCAGTGTCGAATGACGGTTGACAAGATCGGTTTCAAACTCAGCCTTGGGCGAGAGCGTTGGGATTGATTCGGCAGGCTGGGCCAGCTTCACCGGGGACAGATCCCCGGTGGCTGGCAGTGTGTTGCTCAGGCTCCCCAAACCGGAGAACCAGCTGGCGGCAACCACTGCCACAATGGCCAGCGCTCCCCATAACAAGCGGGAGGCCATGGCTTACAGACCTGCTGTTTTGAGACGATTGGCGTGGGTACGGAAGACCGTCAGCGGATCGGTCTCGGTCAGATGGTGAATGCCCAGAGTCTGATTCACCTCATCCAGATGGTTCATCCGGAAATCATCGCGAATCACCATGCCCAGACGCGCCGAGCAGGTGCTTACCAGACCATCATTCGCAACACCCGCCGGAAAGAATAGCGCACCAACGGTGGTGATGCTCTCAAGAGGGTCCAGCACATTGGTAAGGGGTTTGGCGCCCGCCCAGGAGTAGTAACGCACGCCGTTCACTTCATGGTCACCTTCACCACAGGCTGACGTCGGAATACCCTGTGGATGTTGTTGATTGAAAGCCAGCGCATCTTCCGTGGTCAGAGCCGCCATCGCTGCAATGGCATCCTGCTGGTAACCACCGCCCGACAGGAAGTCGATTGCCGTTGCCAGTGCATTGGCCAGCGATTCAACCACGCCGGTCAAGGCAGAACCGCCTTCGTACCATTCATTGATACCATCAGCGACAGCAGAGCCCTTGTTCACGCCCGAGATCGAGGTCACCGATGCCACCAGATCGGGACGAACGGACGCAACGTAGCGGGAAGTCGGGCCGCCGTGACTGTGTCCAATCAGGTTCACTTTCTCGGCACCGGTAATGGCCAGCACCTGTTCCACCTCCCGGATCAGCTGCTCCCCTCGAACGTCCGTGGAATTGGAGTTGGCGACCGAGGTCAGAAACACCACCGCTCCATCAGCGCGCAAGGTTTCCGGCACCTTGTACCAGTAGTCCACGCCCAGTAGCGAATCGAACCCGAACAGCCCATGGGCAAGCACAATCGGATACCGAGTCGCGGTGTAGCCTTCCGGCTGATCCGACATCGCCATGGACTGCATGGGCAGTAGAATCAGCATCAGACATGCCATCACCATCCTGTTGATCACTTTCATAAACACTCCGGATTTTATTTTGATTATTTATTTTTATTCATAAGTGACTTGAGTCAATTTCATTTTGATCAAAATATCATCTGATCCAAAGGTCAGACCGGGCCAAGACAAGCCAGCGCCCGGCAAAAGCGTGGAATTGGTTCACACTTAGAGAAATGTGCCAAACAAATCTCCGGGTTTGCTGTCGCATCTCAACGATGAAAAAAAGGAGTGAGCAATGAACCGTGTGTATGACAGCCACTTGAGTGGCCTCAACCTAAAAGACCTCAACGGTAATCTATTGCCACTTGAGAGTTTTATCGGTCACCCGCTACTGGTCATTAACGTGGCCAGCGAATGCGGCCTGACTCCCCAGTACGAGGCGCTGCAAGCACTGCATGAACGTTTTGGCTCCGGTAGCAACGGACTGGTGATTCTGGGTTGCCCATGCAATCAGTTTGGCGGACAGGAACCTGGCGATGCCAAGCAGATTCAGGAATTTGTTCAACAACGCTACGGCGTCAGTTTCCTGATGAGTGAAAAAGTCGATGTAAACGGCCCCAACCGGCACACGCTGTATCAGCGTCTGATTGGAGATGGTCCCGATATCGAATGGAACTTCGCCAAATTTCTGGTGGGCGGTGATGGTGAAGTGATTATGCGACTGGCTCCGACCGCGCTGCCGGACACACCGGAGCTGGTCGAGGCGATTGAATCATTGCTGGAGGACTAGGGGCACACTCTCAAAGTCAGTTGGATGAAGCCCCCTGAGCCAGTTCCTCTTCGGTTGGATGCAGGAACTGGTTAGCCGCCAAATGTGCCCAAAGCGTGCAATAAACCACCATCGGCTCGGTGAAATAGTCCGCCTTGCGTGAATTCAAAAACATCACGCCGCGCAGTTTGCCATGGTTAATCACCGGCATGGTGACGCTGGAACGAAACCCTTGCGCCAGCAAGGTATCCGTATGCTCCGACGGCACATCGGTACGCAGCTGGCGCATGTCATGCACAACCCGAATATTGCCGGTGGTCACCAGATCCTGCAGCGACTGCACTTCCCACAATTTGGCTTCATAGCCCTTCAGAACCGGCCCGGTCTCGTCGAACGAATACATATTCGCCAGAGTGTCATTGTCTTCATCGTACAGCGCAACGGAGAAGCGCTCGATACTGGCAAACTGCTCCCGCAGACAGTGATACAGATGTGCGAGACGCGTCTGCAGAGAGCCCTGATCCGCCAGCCCGGCATAAGGGTCCTGATAAAAGGTTTCATGGCTCATAACAAACTCCTTTCTAAACAACGGCATGCGTTTTGACGCACAGGCAATGTACTCCAGAGTGTAAACAAGCGCTGAAAGACGCTGTCTGACGTACATCAAGACGTCACAGTTATGAAGAAGCTAGTGTAATCGGGTGAATTGAGGAATCTGCTATGAACATGAATGTCATCAAAGACCGACTGACCACCCGCCTTGCCGAACTGGAAACCAGAGCTGAGCGCGCTGAACGCCATGCCACCCACCGCGATGAAGCCGTATCCGCCGACTTCGCGGAACAAGCAACAGAACGAGAGAATGACGATGTTCTGCACACCATCAGTCAGGAAGCCAAAGCAGAGATTATCCAGCTAAGACACGCGCTGGATCAGATAGAAACCGGCAGCTACGGCATTTGTGAAATGTGCGGCGCGGATATTACTCCCGCCCGCCTGGAAGCCTTGCCGGGAACCACGCTGTGTATCAAATGTGCCGACAAACGCGAGCAAGTGTGAGCTGATTTGTCGTTTTTCTTGAGGTACACCAGTCACCGTTGATACCACTCTGACAACGTTATCCCCCACTGGCCCGTGTTTCAGTGGCGTGATTCAGCTGAAATACGAGCGCCCAGATTGGTCAGGCTCTCTACGATCAGAGTGGGTTCGATACGCTGGCCGTCGAAGGCCCAGTCGTCGAAGATCGCGCTGCTGGTGCGTTTCACCCAGACGGCTTTCATCCCGAAGCGCAAAGCCCCAATCACATCGAAAGGGTTACTGGAAATCAGCCAACTGTTTTCGCGCTGGCCACCAGAGCGCTGAAGGAAGTATTGATACACCTTCGGATTCGGCTTGAAGGTCTTCAGATCCGCGACGCTGACCATATCGACAAAGTGTCGATCCAGCCCGGATGACAACATCAGCCCCCGAACCGCAGATTCTGTGCCGTTGGAAAAGGCATAGGGACGAAATTCATCGCGATCCAGAGCAGAAAGACCGGCATCAACATCCGAAAAGGCAGGCAGCTTGCCGTACAGAGCCATCAGGTCCGCCTTCTGATTCGGCGTCAGAGTCGCATTATGCTTGGCGCAAGCGTATTCCAGTGCCGCCCGAGTGCATTCAGAAAAGGGGAGATAGTCGTCCATCAAGCCACGGCGAAAGGTGTACTCCAGCTGTTTCTCACGCCAGGTTTCAGACAGAGAGCGTGCATTTGATCCCACCAATTGACGCAGTTGCTCAACCAATCCATGGGTGTCGATCAAAGTTCCATATACGTCGAATGCCAGTGTCAGCGCCATGGGATAGTCCTCTTATTATTTTGTCAGTAGCACCAGGCAACCACCACACTAGCACTATCGCTGACATGACTGAGTACGACGAAGGCCGTGTTCTATCCTGTTCAAACGTACTGCGTCACGATCTGACGCATGACTCGCAATACTGTTTCCATCAAGTGATCACGGAGACACGCCATGCAAATCACCTCAGCAAAAAACGTTCTGTTGCTGACTCTGAACCAGAATGATTCGGAGTTTGTTGTGAGCTGCACCCAATGCGACTGGAGCATCAAGGTCAGCCAATTGTGTGAAATACCGGAAGCATGCCCTTGCTGCTCACATCACGTCCTGCACATTGATACACATTCCTCAAATCAACACATCAGTATGGAAATGGCTATTTCCGCCTGAGACCCCTTACGCCACTGGCATCAAACCGGCTTTTTTTATAACCTCTGCGCCAAGAAAGGACGCTTATTGGAGCTATTACCATAATGAAAGGGTCAGCTGCATCATCATCGCAGGACACTCTATTCAGAATCCTGGAACTACTACGATTCATTCAGGATAGCCATCACCCACTTGCCACATCCACCCTGGCTCTAAAGCTACGCGAGCAAGGCCACCAGTTTTCTGACCGTACATTACAAAGAGACCTTGAAAGGCTCAGTAAAAATGGGCTGGTCGAATGTCATGATGAGGGAAGACCTTATCGCTGGGCGTCGCCATATCGGAAAGCAAAACAAACTTATCCCTCAGCTTCTACGACGGATGCCCTGGCTTTTGTCCTGGCAGCACCCTATCTGAAACGCAGATTGCCCGCAGAAGTCTTTCAGAAACTCACCCCCAGAATTCTGGAAGCTGAGAAACAGCTGGATCAGTTGCAAACCAATCGTCTGGCCAATTGGCACAAAAAAGTACGATCACTTCCGGGAGGAAGGCCTCTCAGAACAGCCCAACAGACCGAACAGATATGGCAGCAGGTCAGTGAAGCCGTGCTGGCTGAGCAGCAGCTAATGATCTGCTATCGGGCACACAACGCCGAACCCACAGAACGTATTGTGAACCCTCTGGCGGTCGTGGTGAGGGAAACCAAAAGCTATTTGATTGCTACCGTGGGTGAACACACCAAACCAGCCTTGTTTGCCATCAACCGCATCAACAAAGCGGAGCAGACACACCGCCCGGCTCAGGTCCCGCCAGACTTTGACCTCACCGAGCTGATCAACAGCGGTCGTTTTGGCTGGGCCGCCAAAGGCAAAGTACAGCTCAAAGCGCATATTCGTGAAGGTGTAGCAGCCAAACTGCAGGAAACACCGATTAGCGATGATCAAAGTATCACCGCGATCAATGAAGGCTGGCACCTGCTGGAGGCAGAAGTCCCGGACGACCGGGAAACCCTGTGGTGGATTTTCAGTATGAATCACAACATCCAGGTGCTGGAACCCGAGCACTGGGTAGAGGAAATCACACACACCCTCCAAAGCTGGGCAGATCTGTACGCCAAAAAACCCGGTACGCCAAAATCACTGAACCCACTATCAGAGACCATTGTATGAATACCGAACTGCAGCCATTGATCCAGTTTGATCGCCAGAACAGCGAATGGGATGGTCTACTGACTCCGCCTGACTTGCTGACATCAGATCAGCTCATTCCACTGAAACTGGAAAAACACATTGATTACCGTTTTTTCCAGGTGCATGAAATCAACAAAGATAATGCGGAAGCACAGCGCCTGGCCATGGCCAATGTGCTGTCCAGCATTAGCCAAACACAAGCCAGACTGGCCTACCTGCTGCGAGGCACAGCTCAAGGTGTTCAGCTTTATATCGGCGTCGCCAGCTCAGAAACCGGTTCACATGAACGCATAGAAACGCTGAAACGCACCCTGCAAGGCAACTATCCGGGCATTCGGCTACAGGATATTAAACGCGATGATCAAACTCTGGAGAATCTGTTCCAGTCGGTGTCAAACATCGGTCTTGTCACTGGTATTCCGTCGTTAAACGAAACCAACCAAAGCCCTGAAAATGACTTTCAGGGTATAGAGCGTCTGGCCAACAGCTTGCAGGGTGAAGAATGGCAATTACTGGTGATCGCCGAGCCGGGCAATACCGCCGATATTCATGCCATCATCGAAAGCCTGCAAGCGCTCAGTACCCGAGCCAGTGTCGCCGTCAAGCAAACCCTTCAGCATTCGGAAAGCCGGGGCGAGCAGCAAGGCACAACCACGGGTTCTTCCACCAATAAAAGTACCAGCAAGACAGCAGGCACAAGTGAAACACAGAGCACTGGTTCCAATAGCTCCTCGACCCATGGCAAATCCCAAAATGCCGGTAAATCGGAATCAGATGGTCAGTCCTGGAATGATGGCAAGAAAAGCTCAAATAACAGCAAAACCTGGGGTGACTCTAGTTCTGAAAGCAAAACCCGTGGCTCCAGCAAAGGCACAAGTTCCGGTACCTCAACCAGCGACAGCATCAGCGTATCCAATAGCGAAAATCGTGGTGACAGCCACGGCACCAATAGCAGCCAGCAAGCCACTCTGGGGCGAGAGCAGACCAACAAGAAAGTTGAGGCACTGATCAAGCACCTGGATGACAGTGTGATTCAACGCTTTCAGCTTGGATTGAACAAGGGCATGTTCCGAACCGCTGTGTACGTTTCTGCCAAGCGCAAGGACACGTACGAACGACTGGTACAAAACGTCAAATCCATCTTTCAAGGTAACCAGCCCGGCATCACTCCGTTGCAGGTCAACGCCTTGTGTCATCAGCCAGAGAGCCTGCCTGATCTGTTACAACTGGGGCGCTATCAGGTTCATGGATTAAACTCTGATCAGTTACTGCCGCACAGTGTGCCGTTTGAACCTCGTTCCGATATTGCCACCGCTGCGACCTGGATGAACACACAAGACCTCGCATTACTGACGGGTGTCCCCGGACGTGAGATTCCCGGTTTGAAGTTACGCGACAGCGTTGACTTTGCCGTCAATGTGCCAGAGCCAGCTCGTGATGAGCCATCCCTGAATCTAGCCACGCTGATACACCACGGCCGTGAGCTGGAGCACAACCCGGTTCGACTGCCATTAAGCGATCTCAACAAGCACACCTTCGTCACCGGGGTGACCGGGGCGGGAAAAACCACCACCTGTATGCGGCTGCTGGTAGATTCCAACTTGCCTTTTCTGGTGATCGAACCGGCCAAAACAGAATACCGGGCATTGCTGGAGCAAGGGCTGGATGTTGATTACTACCAACCCGGCTCCGAGGAATTTACGCCGTTCCGGTTAAACCCGTTTGAGTTGGTCAACTCGCGTGTCAATTTACAAGGCCATATTGCCACCCTGACCAGCACGCTGACAGCGGCCTACCCCATGGAAGCCGCCATGCCACAACTGGTGGAAGAAGCCATTATCAAGGCGTACGAGCACTACGGTTGGGATATGCGCACCAACCAGAACGACTACGTCGATGACGACCAACTGCCGTGGGCTGAAGAGTCTGCGGGTCAATACTGGCCGACGTTCAGCGACATGATCGGGCAGCTTGATGAGCTGATTGAATCCAAGAAAATGGGGCAGGAATTTACTGAAAAATACCGGGGTTCGTTGGTTGCGCGGCTGACCAACCTGACGCTGGGTACCAAAGGCTCGATGCTAAACTCCCGCCGCTCACTCGACTTTAACGCCCTGCTTGATCGCAAGGTCGTGATCGAGCTGGAAGAACTGAAAAGTGAAAACGACAAAGCTCTGCTGATGGGACTGATCGTCACTCGCCTGGCCGAGTGTATGAAACATCGTCACCGCAACGATCATGCGTTCAAACACCTCACCCTGATCGAAGAAGCACATCACTTGCTGACACGCCCGGATGGCCATATGTCGGAGACTCGCCGTCAGGGTGTGGAAATGTTTGCCAACCTGTTGGCGGAAGTACGCAAATACGGTGAAGGGCTGATCATCGCCGATCAAGTACCTAACAAGCTGATTCCTGATGTGATCAAAAACACCCACACCAAAATTGTTCATCGCCTGTATGCCGCTGACGATCGCGCCAGCATTGGCGATGCCATCAGCCTGAACGATGACCAGAAGGACTTCTTGCCACGGCTGCAAACCGGCGAAACCATTGTCTTTTGTGGTGGTTGGCACGCACCCGTGTGGACGAAGATCCGCCAGCAGGCTCACACCGATGCCGCTGATGTCGATGAGGCATTAATGCAGCAGCGCGGCATTCAGCAGCAATGGCAACAGCGTAATCGTCTGCATCCTTACTTGTGTCGTACCCAACATATTCAGGATCAAGACACGTTCGCCACCCTCACCCGCAAGGCCCCAAAAGCCATTAAAAATCTGCTGGGCTGGCTTAACCAAACCAATGAAGAAAGCGATATTGCCAAACGCCAACTGCAACAATACCAGGCGTTTGTTCACCACTGGCAGTCCAGGCTTGAGCTGACGGACGCACAAGCCGGAGAACTGGTGATCGCATTATTGCTGGATTCAGCACACCCGCCATCCATGTTGACCGTGGCAGAACTGACCTCGGAGCCTTATCACACCAGCGTGCAGGCATTACTGAATACGATTCGAAGCACTGCACCGGGCGAGCGACTCAGAACATCGGATAAAACGACAAAAGAAATCATCGATCAAGTGAAACAATTCACTCTGATTTAAACCAGTTTAATAAGGAGACATATTATGGGAGTTTGGAGTTTTGTTTGCGATACCGTATCCAGCGTGGCCAGTACTGCTGTGAGCGTCGCTACCAGTATTGGTGGTGCTATTTCCAGCACCATCGATAAAATTTTGCCATACCTCGAAAAAATTCACCCTGTATTAGGTCAAGTATCTGAGATTATCCGCGATGTTGGAAAAATCCTGGGAATCCTCAAGCCAGGGGAAGAAATTGAAGATATTGGTGATCGAGTTATCCAGGCCTCGGAACAAGATCCAACCATGAAGCCAGAACGTTTTGATACTTATGAAGAATATCTGAACGCCATTCGCACATTTGAACTGGATCCTCAAAAGACCAAGCAGAACCAGGAAAATAAAACTGCCACGATTATTGGTCTGGCAACCGTAGGTAAAGCCACAGAAGAACGCTTTGATTTACGCGAGAACAGCAGCGCTGAAATGATTCAAGTGATCGCCAAATCTCCCGAGTTTTTTAATCCAGATCGCATGGGAAATCTGGTTCGTAATGACGCCAACTTTGGCGAGATCGGCCGTTATCTGGATGGCAAGCTATCCCTTGGTCAAACCGACGCACTGTATGACCGACTGTTTTCCATGGAGCAGAAAATCAACCCATCGGCCAATCGTGATCAGTTTGACAATGCCCTGTATGCCGCTAAACACAACCAGGAAACCGCATGAACACAAGCCATTATGCATTGATTGAACAACAAGGGTTGTTCTACTGCTTTTCCCTGCGCAACGGCCAATGGCACGCCATTCCTCTGTATGGGGAGCAAGGTACTGACACACGTTGGGAAGAGGCCTTTCAGGCTCTGAACGAGATCCATAACAGCTCAAAGCAGTTACAAGACACGCAGCTGGTTTTGATCGCCGAAACCCTGAATGCACAAACATTGGCAGTCATTGCCCAGAACCTGCCAAAGTACTGTTCAGAACAGTGGCAACTGCATTCATTGGGTTGGTTAAGCCATTGGCTGCCAGAACACACACTAGAACCAGCACTCTGGTTTGCCCAACAGTTACTGCCGTCTGTCATTACGCCAGAAACCGCACTGGATGATGCTCTGAACTCCCGGAAAGAACCCGCTACGGCAACCGACGAGAAGGATCAGGAAACGCAAACACCATCAGAACTACAGGCCGTACAAACGGCATACGCGGAGCTTAAACAGCAATACCGCACCCAGACAGGGCGGCTCAACACATTGCAGGAACAGTATCGCGTCCTGGAGCAGCAGCCCAGTGAACTGGCCGTTAACAAACTCTGTTCGTACCTGCCCTGCATCTTTGAAAACTACTGGAATCACATCAAGCCAGTGGATTTTGCGGTACTGACCGGAGCACCGGAATTACCCAGCATCCCATCTCCCGTTGCAGAACCATCACACCTGGTTATTCAAGGCATCGCCAAAGAGCTGCGCAAGTTACCACACATTCAACAGCAGCAATTGGGCCGACTGATTGAACGCCACCAAACCAGCGTAACGACGTTAAAAACAAGAGCGGAATTCAAATACCTGTTGGAGCAAAGTGGCCAATGAGCAATGACGCAAAGAGGTTAGACAAGATCAGGGAAGGTTCCTACTTCCAGGAAAAGCTCACATACAGCGACCTGCTGATACTGCTGGAACACGACCCAGCCGTGCAGCAGTTGATTCAACAGCTTGCAGCACAGCCAGCAGCAGAAGTGCCACCACCGTCTGAAGAACCAGACTCCTTAAAGCAAGCGCCATTGCCAGAAGAGGAACTGGAAACGCTATCGTTTGAAGACGACGAAGAGCGGTTATCACTCTCTGTCTCTGGGCCGGAGCCAGAACCGGCGGTCGATCCGCTACGCACCGAGCTACAACCCGCACTGGATTTATTGGCCTTGTTTGAAGCCGACAATTCGCTCAAAGAAAGCTGGATTCGTACAGAAGACACCGAAGGCCAGCGCCTGCTGCGTCTGGTGGTCACCTGGGGTGACTGGCAACAACTGGAATACCTCTGGGATCAGTTGGCACAACGTCTTAAACAAGACGGGCGAGTCGCCACCGACGAGGAACACGCCATACTCACAGGCTGCCTGGATTGCTACAACCTCACCACCCGCCAGCTCAGTGCCTGTCTGATAACCCCGGAACCATCCGTACTTTATAACCATAAAGAGCACAACCGTTTAAACAGCAAGGGCAAACACATAACCCAACTGGCATTACCCGGCTTGCTCAACGCCGCAGGAAATATCACACGCAAACCCCTGGTGATTACCGAATAAGTAAGGACGACAATGAAGACTTCTCTCGATCAATATCAATCAGAAATACAAAATCATATTAATAGATTGCTGCCTTCCGGGGTTGGGTTGAATGACTTGCCCCAGGTATTGGTTCCGCTGTTAGAAAAAGGCGTCAAAGAAAAAATATATTCATTTTCAGAAGAAATCAAAGAACACCAAATCAAAGGTCACCCAGGCTTTATCTGGCTTGGAAAAGATAAAGAGGCATTATTAGATATCAATTCAGGATTGATATGGTCATCAAAAAAAACTCAAGATCAATATAGTTTAAAAAACTATTCAGACAGTCTAAAAAATCTTGATGCCAATAATATATTTCATTGGCAGCTGCCAGAGTATAATGAATTCTGGCCATCAGCTAGAAACAAAAAAAACCCTCTATCATTTGGTCAGGAATATTTTATTAATGGAACCAATGCATATCTGGTCAAAGAAGGCTATATTGTTACTAACCACTATGAAAAAAACTATAAGCCGTCTAATTCCACCGGCTATATTCTAGGCGTATGCCGTCAATATGCCTCTGGCATTGAACATTTAATAATCGACTTTCTCAAGAAAAATCAGCCATTAATTATCCCGGATATTTCAGCAGAAGATCAACTGGCTGGTTTATATAAACTCCCTGATATTACAGTCTTATTATCCGATCTGGATAACTTCAGCAGCCCAGCTCCTGAATTGGATCAGCGCCAGATCAGCGATATTGCCTGCGGGCTTTGGGAGTTCTGGCATAACCCTGAAACCGAAGCAGGTCAGAAAGCGAATCGGGCGTGCGAGGCCATCGGGATTCGTCCGCGTAACCCGGTACAGGATATTCAACACGCACCTGTCGCCATTGATTTTGGCACCAGCAGTACCGTCGTTGCTTTTCAGGACGGTGGCCGTAAAAAACTGCTGCGAGTGGGTTTGTCCGTTGATGATTTCCACGCCGATAGCCAGCCAGAACATTATGAAAACCCCACCATTCTGGAATTTGTTGATCTGAACGAACTTCAAGCGCCCTGGGGTGAGCAAGCCTATCGCCCTCGAGTCAGTTGGGACGACGTTCACTGCTCCCACGAAGCCCTGAGCCGCCAGCGTGATAACGAAGGCGACCCCAAAATCACCGCCAGCATCTTGCCCAAAATTAAACAGTGGGCCTTGCGCATGGAAGCCGATCATCGCGTCCGCATTCAGGATCAGGAACACCAGCAAGAACTGGAGCTGCCCCCGCTCACCAAACGCAATCCGGTTAAAGGTGAACCCATGACGGTATCGCCGGACGATCCTTTCGACCCGATTGAACTCTACGCCTGGTTTCTGGGGTTGGCCATCAACCACCGCAAGCGCGGCCTGTTTTTAAACTACTACATGACCTTTCCGGTTGCGTACCCCAAAGAGGTGAAAGACAAGATTCTGGCTTCTTTCCGCCGGGGGCTGCAACGCAGCTTGCCGGAGTCTCTGGTCAGACAACCGCAATTTGATAGCTTCAAAGTGGAAGAGCGTGCTTCCGAACCCGCCGCCTTTGCCGTTGCAGCACTGGAACACTTTGAACTGGAACCCACGGAAGCAGGCGTTGCGTACGCCGTTTTTGACTTTGGTGGCGGCACCACCGATTTTGACTTTGGCCTTTACCGCGACCCAACCGATGCGGAAGAAGACGAGGGCTTTGAACAGGTTCTCGAACACTTTGGTTCTGCGGGCGACAAGTTTCTGGGCGGCGAAAATTTGCTGGAAAATCTGGCCTATCGGGTCTTTCAGGACAATGCCCAGAAATGTCGGGAAAACCGCGTGACGTTCACCAAACCTCTGGACGCAGAGGATTTTCCAGCCTCCGAAACCCTGATCGACAACAGCCAGGCCGCCATTACCAATACCCAAATGCTGATGGCCCAGCTGCGTCCATTCTGGGAGAAAGGCAAGCGTCAACCCAATGGCACCATGAAGCTGCAATTACTCGGCAATCAGCCAACCACCACTACGATTGACCTGAAAATCCCATACGACGCCCTGGCTGACTATCTTGATCAGCGCCTTCAGGAAGGCGTGAAAAAATTCTTGCACGCGATGGCAGAAGCCTTTGATCAGGCTGGCCACGATCCAGAGTTGATTCATATCTTCCTGGCCGGTAATGCCAGCCGCTCAGAGCGTTTACAAACCTTGTTTGGTATTCAGTCAAATAGCGACAAGCCGGAGCAATCCAAAAATGCTCAGGATAGTGAACATGTAGATGCAATACGCTCAGATGGGTTCGAATGTGACGAATCACATCAGCTAAATGATGCTCAGAATAATGACTCGGAGAGTGACTCTCAGCCTCAATCCATATGGGTTGAGTTGAGCGATAAGCTGAAGGTTTACCCGCCGATCCTTCACTCTCAAGCATCGCCATACAGCCCCAATACCAAAACCGGCGTAGCCTTGGGGTTGCTGGATCTCTGCCCTGGTTCAGCGACGGCGGTGGTGAATCATGCCGATCAGAACCAGAGCGGTGAAGCACCTTTTAATTTCCATGTGGGTGTGATCCGCCGTAAATCCTTCAAGCTGGGCCTGAAACGCCACACCCCTTACGGCAATTGGCATGAACTGGGGCCAATTCGAGAAAACATCTTGACGCTGGTCTATACCCAATCACCGGATGCATTGACGGATCATATGTCTGAAAGCAGCAGTGAACTGAAGTACGAGCGGCTGCCAATGATGGCCCCCAAAGGCCATAAGGCATACGCCCGTGCAACTGGCCCCAATCGAATTGAACTGCGAAGCGCCGCCAGTCAGGAAGCACTGGAATCCGGGAACGACGATAACCCGATGACAATTAACCTGAGTTAAGTGTCTCTTCGCTCCGGCCTGCTTAGCGGGCCGGAGCGCCTGTCCGATAATTCAGGAGTGAAAGCTTATGCCGGTTAAGCCAAATCCCATAGAAATTCGCTGTAAGAGCTGCCACTGGCGCACAATCTTCGCACCCGCCAGTGACGTGATGATTGGCATGCCAGACACCTGCCCCAAATGTGGCTCCGATGCTCTGGAACACAGGGCCGTATCCAGCCCTATCGGCTGGTTACTCAGCCTGTTTGCGAGGGAAACATAGTAGTTGCCAACATATCTCAATAGACGTTCGCTATTGCAGTAGGTAAACCGGCCTAGCCCCGAACCGGATAATAAGGCTCCCCCCAATGGGCAGTGCGCCTATCGAGCATAATGCTGATCACAGCAGGTACCAGGCTCGCCAGAATGCGTTTGCCATCCCGCAGCTGATTACGATTCACCGAGCTGTTCCAGGTGGCACCACCATGAACGAGCTGGTTACGCAGCGTGTATAAACGCTCAACGACAATGTTGAGCACGGCATCGGTTCTTTGCTGTGCCAACGCCTTGTGGGCTTTCTGTTTTGCACCATAAAAGCTGTCTTCCCACTCACTCACACCCGGTTTCTGATTGTGAAAATCCCAGTAACGCTGATAGACATAGGGGTTGTCCAATAGCACTCTAATGGCCTGGGAATATTGCTGCCATACCAGATCAGACAGCAGCTCCTGCTTGTCCAGAGACACAATCCGCTGGATAAACTGACCAAAACGCTCCATTTCAGTCGGTCTGACATGGCCAGAGTCATTGGCGTAAGCGGCGTTAAAGGCAATCCAGAGAAAAACATAAGCACCGTCGTCGTCGTCGCACTGTTCAGCACGATTCAGCCAGCTCAGAGACCGATGAACACGCAGGTTCAGAAATTCAGCGCTGTGTTCTCGTACGTCTCGATGGCGTTGTTTCAAAGCGGCATAGGTAAGTGCTTGGGGAAGTTCAAGTGTTGTTTCCATACGGCAGTCCCTGCAAATGTTGCGAAATGAGTTGAGCAATAAATCACGATCAGACACATTACGCCATAAAAAATCAGTGGCGCTTCACGGCATCTAACACCTGATCAAGCTTGTTTTCCATACGTCGTAATTGATCTTCCAGTTCTTCAATCCGTTCTTCCTGCTCAATCAAACGCTGGTTCTGAGCTTCTTCATCCTGCTGGATATACAAGGCCGAGATGGTCGCGGTCAGCACCGACACCAGACCAATCCCCATCAGAATCAATAGCGATGCAAACAAGCGTCCCATGGTGCTGGTCGGCACAATGTCGCCATAGCCAACGGTTGTCACCGTGACCCAGGCCCACCACAGTCCGTCTAACGGAGTGTCGATATTGGGATCAATCACCGCCATCAAGGTGCCGGATACCAGCAAGATAAAAAAGCTGATCACCAGCGTGCTGCCCAGATTGTGGCTCTCCATCAAACGCCGATAGCTGACCGACATATTCATCAACATGGCAAGAATCGCGATCAGCCTCAACGTACGCAAACCGGTGGCGTACTGAATATCCAGAAACAGCAACAGCCCTCCAGCCAAGATCAGCAGGTTGCACCAGTTTCCCATCACATAGCGACGCCGATTATCCACAGCCCAAAGCAGCACCAGTGTCTCGATCAGAAAGAAGCCCCAGATCAGCCAGTCGATCGGAGTCACCATACTCTCCGCCTGCGCTGCGCTGGGCCGTGTTTCGGCATACCAGGCCATCACCGTCAGAGCCGCAATCAGAAGCATCGGCCACTCAAACAGCTTGCCTATTTTTCGTGCGCGTGGATTTTCGTCACTGTGAACACCGGCCAAACCGATGACATTGGTAATAGAGATGTGCATCACTTGCCCCCGACTGCTGTCAGGAGCAAGGATAGCGGATCAGGCCTCAGATCGAAGCCTGGAAGTCACTCAGAACTGCGGTTCAATCACCACACCGCAGCTGACGGAGTTGGCGATAAAGCAGTGGTGATGGGCCTTGTCATGCATCTTGCGGATGGTTTCTTCATCCGGCAGCTTGTCACCTTCAAACACGACTTTGGGCGTCATGCGAATGTCTGACACACGAAACAACCCGTCTTCGCCTTTGACCAGCTCAGCGACCGCTGTGTCGTCATAAGAAACGACCTGCAAACGCTTCTTGGACGCCAGCACCAGAAAAGTCTGCATATGACAGCTGGCCATGGCCGCAGCGAAAAGTTGCTCTGGATCTGAGCCGAAGCTGTTGCCAGCACCACCGGCGGTGAGGTTCACGCCTTCGTTAAACTGCAACTGGTGACGACGCTCAAAGCCCTCATGAGAGAACTCGCCCTCACGTTGCCAGTTAATGGCGACGCGGTGTTCGGATACCGATTCTGCCATGTTACATCTCCACCGGCTTGGTCAGGGTAAAGGCGCCGCGGATCTGTCCAGCCTGGTAACCCGTTGCCTTGTCTTCCGGGTACAGTTCAGCCAAGCGGGCTTTCACTGGCTCAGCCAGCTGTTCGCCATGACAAGCCAGACACAGACCGCCGGTCGGGATGGCCTTCATGTAGTGAAACTGGCCATCTTCCAGCTTGCTGGCTTCCATTTTCTTGGGATCTTCACCCGCAGCCAGACGCTTGTCGAAGTCCGCCAGAACACTCGCTTCCCACTCGTCAGGCTGGTTATCCGGGTTACGCAGCTTCAGGGAGGTACGGCCCACGTTCCATTCACCCTTGCTGTGTTCGGCAGCAATGCCTGGGGCCTGGGTATTACACAGATGAATCGCTTCAGTCGGGCCGCCAGCCTGCATGCCTTTTTTAACGGTTTTTTTCAGGTTGCCACCGAACGCCTTGACCTGTTGACGCGCTTCATTGGTCAGCACTGCCTGATCAACATCAGCGGCCAGTACCGGGGCAGACAAAGCCACAGCCGCAGCCAGAGCTGCCAGCAGTTTTCCTTTCAACATCGTTTCTCTCCACAATCACGGTTAACTATAGATTCTGTAAAAACTGTTACTGATAGACGTTTGGATCCACTTCAACCTTGTGGACATCACCTGCCCAACCGTCAAAACCGCCAACCAGCATCTGTACCTTGTCGAAGCCCATGCGCTTGAGCGTGTGGGCCGCCAGCGTGCTACGACCGCCGTTCTTGCAGTACAGCAGAATGCTGGCATCGGCATCCTTCAGAGCAGGATGGTCACCAACGCGAAACTCCAGCACACCACGGGGAACGTTCACAGCGCCCGGCAGATGGCCCATATCAAATTCGGCAGGCTCACGGACATCCAATACAACCGCCCCTTCGGCCAACAAGGCTTCGGCAGCATTGGCATCAACCGGATTCACAGATGGACGTGCTTCAGCCAACAAATCTTCTTTGGTTACTACGCTCATGGAACAACTCCTGAAGTTAGTGCCCTGCCTGTGCAGCCAGGACGAATCACACAGTAAAGATCAGAAATCTACATTAGCAAAAACTAAATGCCTATACAGCAATATTATTACTACTGCGGCATTTGGACTCAGCACTCTGAATACATCGCTTAACAATTATTACGGCTATTCATCTGTTCTGAAATCAATTGGCTCTCAGCAGGGGCGGGTTACTAATTGAGAACGCGCTCTAACAACCCAATTCGGCACTATAATGAATACCAAAGCCTCTCTGGCGTCAGCGCCAGGGGGGCTGTTGCTTTTTAGACAGAGGAGTTTTTCTATGACCCGGTTATCCCAGGTGTCTGAACTGTGTTCGGTATCAGAGACCGAGAATCCAACCCAATTGACGATTTTGGAAGCGTCCGGTTTTGAGTCATGGAAGGCCGCTCAGTGTGTTTCGGTACAGGAGTGGTTGAATGTCACCGGTTACGAAGACAAGGGGTTTTCTTTTTTGCCAGGGGAATCAGCCGGTGCCGCTGGTGTGTTGTTTGTTTGCAGCGATCTGAGTGATGTCTTTGCCACCGGTGATTTGGCCGAGAAGCTGCCAGCTGGTGACTACGTGCTGGCCGATGATATTGACGAGGCCACCGCTCGAAAAATTGCGTTCGCCTGGGGCGCTTCCACGTATCGGTTTACTCGCTACAAGAAGCAGGAAAAGGCGCTTCCACGTCTGGGGTTGTCATCAAACACTGTGCTGGAACAGGTTCGCCAGCAAGTCGCGGCCATTCGTCTGGTACGCGATCTGGTCAATGTACCGGCAGCAGACATGATGCCTGAGCACCTCGCTGAAGTTGCGATGGGTGTGGCGCAGGAGTTCGGTGCTGACTACCGCGAGCTGGTCGGTGAGGAGCTGATTGCCCGGAATTATCCAATGATTCACGCCGTTGGCCGTGCCAGCGTTCATGATCCACGCCTGCTGGATATTCGCTGGGGCCGGGCGGATGCTCCCAAAGTCACTCTGGTTGGCAAGGGTGTTTGCTTCGACAGCGGTGGTCTGAACATCAAACCCGGCAACTATATGCGTCAGATGAAGAAAGACATGGGCGGTTCTGCTCATGTACTGGGTCTGGCAGCCTGGATCATGGCGTCCAATCTTCCAGTGAATTTGCGGGTGCTGATTCCAGCGGTTGAGAATGCCGTCAGCGGCAATGCATTTCGTCCCGGCGATGTATTGAACACTCGCAAGGGACTGACGGTTGAAATCGACAACACCGATGCAGAAGGTCGCCTGGTACTGTGTGATGCTCTGGCCGAAGCCGTTACCGACAAGCCGGATCTGATCGTTGATTTTGCCACCCTGACCGGCGCTTGCCGCGTCGCGCTGGGTACGGAGCTGCCAGGATTCTTCTCCAATGACCGCACCGTTGCGCGCGCGCTGGAAGATGCCGGAGAAGAATGCGGTGAACCGGTTTGGCGCTTGCCGCTGCATGCGCCGTACAACGACTTCCTCAAGAGTGATATTGCCGATCTGGTGAATGGCGCGCCCAGCCCTTATGGCGGTGCCATTACCGCAGCACTCTATCTGGAGCGCTTTGTTGATGAGATTCCCTGGGTTCACTTCGACATCATGGCCTGGAACGTACGCAAGTTGCCGGGACGTCCGGTCGGTGGGGAGGCGATGGGGGTTCGTGCCGTGTACGAATATCTGAAAACACGCTTCGGTGAATAAACCGAAGCACCCGGGCTGGTTTAAGGGGAAACCTTATTCCCCTTCCTCATCCTTTTCCTGCTGTGCCTTGATGATCAGGTCTTCGTAACGATCAGCGAACGGCATGAACTCGGTCAGTTCCGGGTTGCTGCATTCGATATCACCGGTTTTGATGTTGTACACCCAGCCGTGAAGCTCCACCTTGTTGGTGGCCAGCTTGGCGGCAACACTGGGGTGAGTGCGCAAGTGCTGGATTTGCTGCAGCACATTCTGGCGAATGGCTTCATCCAGATGGCAGGGATCAATGGCTTCGTTCCAGGGAATATTGTGACGCTCGCGCACGATGTCCATCGCTGAACGGCAGTGGCCGAGCCACTCTTTCACGTGTGGCAAGCCTTGCTGTTTGATGGCTTCGATATCCAGAGCGCCTTTAACAGCACCGCAATCCGTATGACCACACACAATGATGTGTTTAACGCCCAGTACGGCGACGCCGTACTCAATCGATGCCGTCATGCCCCCCGTGACAGAAGCAGGCGGCGGCACCACATTACCGGCATTACGACAGATGAACAGATCGCCCGGCGAAGAGCCGGTCACCATGTTAGGGTCAATGCGGGAATCCGAGCAGGTAATGAACAATACGCGAGGGCTTTGACCGTCGGCCAGAGTGCCGAACAAGTCTTTGTTTTTCGGGTATATATGTTCGCGGAAATTCAGCACACCCTTGACTGTGCGATCCATATTCGACTCCTGACGCTATCAACTTCATAAACGTCCGAGCATACGTGATTTGACGCTGTGACCATAGTTGCCCACAGCGTCATAATTGACCTCAGGTAAACTGCCCCAGCACTCCGTGATACAGCGGAATTCCGACAATCACGTTGAACGGAAAGGTAATTCCGAGCGACAGCAACATTGCCAGGCCGATATTGGCGTTCGGTATTGCGGTTCGTATCGCCGCCGGTGCCGCAATGTAGGATGCACTGGCCACCAACGTCGACAACACCAATACGGAACCTTCAGGCAATCCCAACGCCATTCCTACCGACATGCCCACCAGTGCGAGCACCATCGGCGTCACCAGAGCAAAAATCAGCAAGCGCCATTGATGCCATGGCACAGGACGCAGGGTTTCAGCGGCCGTCAAACCCATTTCGAGCAGGAACAACGCCAGCACAGCCTTGAACGCGCCGGTAAAGAGTTCCGTCACCCCCGCTCCCTGATCCGGGCCGTACATCCAGCCAATCAGCACGCCACCAGCCAGCAGAATCACGCCCCGGTTGGTCAGGGTCTCATGCCAGAGGGCACTGGATGAGCCGACTTCTACCTGCTCATCACTATCGCCGGTACGGCTGGTGATAAAACGTCGGTACAGGGCCAGGGCCACCAGAATCGCCGGTAGTTCCAGCATCACCAGATACAAGGTCGCCTGACCGCCGACATCCAGACTGTTGGTATCGGCATAAGCGATCACGACCGCAAAGGTGCCGGCACTCACCGAGCCGTAATGCGCCGCCAGACTGGCGCTGTCGGCGAGATTCAATCCAGCCAGCTTGCGCAGAGCCGGGATCAGTAACAACGGAATCACGGCACCGATGGATGCAACCACCAGCAGCTCCAGCACCAGTGACCAGTGCACAGCACCGTGCAACGCCATACCGCCTTTGAGGCCGATGGTGAGC